>NZ_JALBGX010000320.1:0-666 GCF_023006465.1 Rhizobium sp. PRIMUS64
GCGCAGGAAGGTTCGGTGGAAGACCTTGAGCTCGAGGACGTGCTCAAGGCCGGCTACAAAGGCATCAAGTGCGTGGAGTCCGGCGGTCCGGAACCGGGCGTCGGCTGCGCCGGGCGCGGCGTCATCACCTCGATCAATTTCCTCGAAGAGAACGGTGCTTATGACGATGTCGACTACGTCTCCTATGACGTGCTCGGCGATGTGGTGTGCGGTGGCTTCGCGATGCCGATCCGTGAGAACAAGGCCCAGGAGATCTACATCGTGATGTCCGGCGAGATGATGGCGCTCTATGCCGCCAACAACATCGCCAAGGGCATCCTGAAATATGCCCATTCCGGCGGCGTGCGGCTCGGCGGCCTGATCTGTAACGAGCGCCAGACGGACCGCGAGCTCGACCTCTCCGAGGCGCTGGCTGCCAGGCTCAATTCCAAGCTCATCCACTTTGTGCCGCGTGACAACATCGTCCAGCACGCCGAGCTCAGGAAGATGACGGTGATCCAGTACGCGCCGGACTCCAAGCAGGCCGGGGAATATCGGGCGCTAGCCGAGAAGATCCATGCCAATTCGGGCCAAGGGACCATTCCGACCCCGATTACCATGGAAGAGCTCGAAGACATGCTGCTCGACTTCGGCATCATGAAGAGCGACGAGCAGATGCTGGCCGAA
>NZ_JALBGX010000321.1:0-647 GCF_023006465.1 Rhizobium sp. PRIMUS64
CTGCAACTATCAAACTATGCCTGCGGGCGGGTGCCGCGGTGGACCGACTTGTTCATCACGCAACGATCTTCGAAATGAACGTCGAAAGCTATCGACGACGTTCCGCCATGGAGGCCAAACGCCAGCGCGGCAGGCCAGCCTCATTCGCGACAATCAAAGGCACCGCACAGTTTGTCGCGGAGCGGCAATCAGACCACGATGAAGCTCTTGCCAGCGACAATCAACATGATAACTTCATCCCGACCGCGACATAAGAATCTCATCCAGATTGTCGCGCGCGTCTCATCCTGATCGCCGCGCCATAGGTCGCATAACTATCAAGCGCGCAACGGGTTCTGTCAGCAGCTACACCGCATATGGTTCCGTTGCCTGAGGCGGCGAAATCAGAAAGGCCGGCGGAAAGATTAGTTGGAATCGGAAATTCTGACGGCACCCTTCGCGCTGCATGTTCCACACATCACCCGAAACTGCTTAAATGAAGGCCAATTTTAGCGGGCTCCGCATGGCAAGCGGCAAGCGGCAAGCCTCTCAAGCCATGTGCCGGCCTGATGGTCGAGTGCAGACGATTGTCGGCAAGCCGTCGCATATAGCGTTCGGCCATGCCTTGAGGGCATGATTGGATCTGGCTTTAGCATGCTGGGCGGCGG
>NZ_JALBGX010000322.1:0-621 GCF_023006465.1 Rhizobium sp. PRIMUS64
TTCATCGCATCGATCGCGCCCTGCCGCTCGCCGGCGATCGCCGATTCGCGATCGGCGCGCTGTCCGGCATCATCCGCGAGATTGGCGAGGCCCTGGGCGACCTTGCGCTCGAGACTGCCATCGTAACGGGCAACGCCGAGCAGGCCATCGGCAAGCAACGGATTGGCACGGAAAGGCCGGTAGGAAACGGGATCTGCCCTTCGGTTCGCCATTTCAGTACCTGTCGTTTACGGCGAGCGCCGTTTTGCCGAATGTCATGGCTGCATCGAAGATGCCGCCCTGCTTGGCCTTGCGGGCCATTTTCAGGTAATTAGCCTCGCGTTCCTGCAGGCGCGCCTGCCGCGTCTGCTGCGTTCCGACATCGGTCGTCAGCGCCAGGTCGCCCTCGCGGAAGGCTTCCGTGCGTGCAACCGCAGCTGTACCGAAGGAGAGATCGGTGCCGGAGGCGGCATAGGCGACGTCCTGCTGCCCCACCGCATCCATGTAATCGCGCTTGATCGAGGCGCGCCGGGCAATGCCCTGCAGCGTCTCGAGCGGCTGTTCGCGGGCGGCGTCCTGGGCCTGCGCCTCCAAGCTGTCGGCCTGCTCGTTCGCGCCCCTGATCGCACTGACGGCCGAAAG
>NZ_JALBGX010000323.1:0-614 GCF_023006465.1 Rhizobium sp. PRIMUS64
ATGCACGTGAACAAGCCGTCCGGACCAGGGATGCCACGGATACAGAAGCTCGCGAACCTCGGTCCCGTGGGTGTTCTGTCGTCGTGTTGTACAATGAGGAAAGACCTCATGGTGCGATCGGCAACAAGGCGCCGATCTCGTTGGTGAATTCGGGAGGCGCAACCAGCCCGCCTCCCTGAATGAAGCCGGAAAACTCTAGCATCCGGTGGTCCAACGTTTGGGAGCGGTTCAAGACCGCCGAGGCTCTAATCGCCGTCAGCGGCAGGTCAGGATCGAAAGCTTCAACATTTTTCGATTGGGAGCTGGGTGCGATTGTCTCCAGTTTTCGGATCCGTTGTCCTGCTGATAGTCGCGGTCGACCTAGCGGTGCAAGTGATGCCATCACGACACCGTCTGTCGGCTTTGTCTGATCGGCGACATTAGGTTTGTTTGGCAGTTTCCTGTGGTGGTTCGGAGTAACTTTCTGAAACCCAACCAAAAAGATCTTTCCTTCGGCTCGATCGGCCCACATGGCACGGGTTTTGAAGATTGCCATGCGAGGCGGCGCGAGCTGCCTGCCTTTTACTCAGCGATGGATGGAACGAAAGAAGGAAGGCGATATGGTAGATTTGCGT
>NZ_JALBGX010000324.1:0-602 GCF_023006465.1 Rhizobium sp. PRIMUS64
CACGCCCTCACAAAGGCGAGCGCGCCACAGGTCGAGCGTGCCGACAGGTATCTTCAGGCCGCATCGCGCGCGGCGCGCAGCGGCATCGAAGGTGTCGTTCCCAGCGTCTGGCCGATCAACGTGTTCGAGCCATGCTGGTCGCTGTACACTCTGCATCTGGCCGGGTTGTTTTCGCATCCCGCGCTCGCCGAGGCGGTACGCGTGATCGTCGCGCAGCTCGATGCCTGTCTGGGCGTGCGCGGTCTGGGTCCGGCCTTGCACTTCGCGGCCGATGCGGACGACACCGCTGTTGTGTTGTGCATCCTGCGCCTAGCAGGACGCAACCCGGCTGCCGACGCGTTGCGCCACTTCGAAATCGGCGGGCTGTTCGTTACCTTCCCCGGCGAGCGCAATGCCTCGGTGTCGACCAACATCCACGCCCTGCATGCGTTCAGACTGTTGGGAAAGCCCACCGCCGGCACCAGCGCTTACCTTGAGGCCAATCGCAACGCGGACGGTCTATGGGACAATGAAAAATGGCACGTTTCGTGGCTGTATCCCACCGCGCATGCAATCGCTGCGCTCGCGCAAGGCGCGCCCGAGTGGCGCGACGAGCGCGCGCT
>NZ_JALBGX010000325.1:0-596 GCF_023006465.1 Rhizobium sp. PRIMUS64
CATGCCAATTCGGGCCAAGGGACCATTCCGACCCCGATTACCATGGAAGAGCTCGAAGACATGCTGCTCGACTTCGGCATCATGAAGAGCGACGAGCAGATGCTGGCCGAACTACAGGCCAAGGAGTCAGCGGTGGTTGCGGCTCAATAACTGCCGCTGTCGACAGGACACGCTGGCCCTTGCGCCAGCGCGTCCTTCCAAGAAAGCCGCTTCGGCGACGACGACCTAACCCGAACCTTGAAAGGGGGCAGGGGCCCATGAGCCTTGATTACGAGAATGACAGCGTTTTGCATGAACAGCTCATTGCGGAAGTATTAGCGCAATATCCAGACAAGGCGGCGAAGCGCCGCAAGAAGCACCTCAGCGTCGCAACGAGCGGCGACGAGCCTGGCGATGAGCCGAAGGCCCTTTCCGAATGCGACGTCAAATCGAACATCAAGTCCATTCCGGGCGTGATGACGATCCGCGGCTGCGCCTATGCCGGTTCCAAAGGCGTGGTATGGGGGCCGGTCAAGGACATGGTCCACATCTCGCACGGGCCGGTCGGTTGCGGTCATTATTCCTGGTCGCAACGCCGCAACTACTACGTCGGCCTG
>NZ_JALBGX010000326.1:0-585 GCF_023006465.1 Rhizobium sp. PRIMUS64
TCGCCGGCGTCACTGTCGTGCGAACCGAGGCGCAAGTCGCTCGGATCCTGTTCCAGGTCTCGGCTCTCTGAATAGTAGTCGTCGATCCAGGCGTCCGTATCGAAAGCTCCGGTCACGTCTTCGATCCACCCACTTACTTCGCGAGAATCGTCATCGCGCGGCTGGTTCCGTCTTGGGTACATCGATGCCGATCCTCCGGAAATCAAATTTGGAACCTCAATCCTAATGCCTGCCGACCGCCGCCCAGCATGCTAAAGCCAGATCCAATCATGCCCCCAAGGCATGGCCGAACACCATATGGCGACGGCTTGCCGACAATCGTCTGCACTCGACCATCAGGCCGGCACATGGCTTGAGAGGCTCGCCAGCTTGCCGCTTGCCATGCGGAGCCCGCTAGAATTGGCCTTCATTTAAGCAGTTCGAGTGATATGTGGGACATGCAGCGTGAAGGGTGCCGTCAGGATTTCCGGTTCCAACCAATCCATCCGCCGGCCTTTCTGATTTCGCCGCCTCAGGCAACGGAACCATATGCGGTGTAGCTGCTGACAGAACCCGTTGCGCGCTTGATAGTTATGCGACCTATGG
>NZ_JALBGX010000327.1:0-574 GCF_023006465.1 Rhizobium sp. PRIMUS64
TGCCGTCCTCTATCTGATGCCGCTCTTCGTCATGCTGACCACCTCGTTCAAGACCATGGACGAGATCCAGAACGGCAACATGCTGGCGCTGCCGCAATCGCCGACCTTCGACCCCTGGGTCAGGGCCTGGGGCGAGACCTGCGTCGGGCTGACCTGCGCCGGCATCAAGGGTTACTTCTGGAACTCGATCAAGATGGTCGTGCCGGCTGTCGCGATCTCCACCATCATGGGGGCGCTGAACGGTTATGTCCTGACCAAATGGCGTTTTCCCGGCCACACACTGGTGTTCGGGCTGATGCTGTTTGCCTGCTTCATCCCGTTCCAGTCGGTGCTGTTGCCGATGGCAACGATCCTCGGCTCGCTCGGCCGCTTCGGCATGACGCTGCAGAATGCCACGGGCCTGAGCTTCGGCTTCGGCAATCCGACCGTCAATCTGGTCTTCGTGCACGTCGTCTATGGCCTCGGCTTCACGACGCTGTTCTTCCGCAATTTCTACGAGGCCTTTCCGACCGAACTGGTGCGGGCCGCCCAGGTCGATGGCGCCAGCTTCTTCCAGATCTTCCGCCGCATCATG
>NZ_JALBGX010000328.1:0-570 GCF_023006465.1 Rhizobium sp. PRIMUS64
TCAGTGTTTTCCGCTAGGGTCGGGTTGTTCAAGACCAACCTGACGGAAAGACCACCGATGACCAATGACATGATGAACGTGCGCTCCCTTGTTGAGAAGAGTGCCGATGCAGATTTGTTGCGTGAGATGATCGGCCTTGCCGCCGAGCGGCTGATGGAGCTGGAAGTAGGCTCGGCTACGGGTGCAGACTTCGGTGTGAAGAACTCGATGCGGCTCACTCAACGCAATGGCTACCGTGACCGCGATTGGGAGACGCGGGCTGGCACCGTCGAGCTTCGCATTCCGAAGCTGCGCAAAGGCAGCTACTTTCCGAGCTTCCTTGAACCGCGTCGGATGGCAGAGAAAGCTCTGACGGCCGTTATCCAGGAAGCGTATATCCAGGGAATCTCGACTCGTTCTGTCGACGACTTGGTCAAGGCCATGGGTATGAGCGGCATCTCCAAAAGCTAGGTGAGCCGCCTATGTGAAGAGATCGACGTCAAAGTGAAGGCGTTCCTCGACAGGCCGATTGAAGGTGAGTGGCCGTACGTCTGGGTGGACGCGACCTATCTCAAGGTCCGGCGTGGCGGC
>NZ_JALBGX010000329.1:0-565 GCF_023006465.1 Rhizobium sp. PRIMUS64
GGCGACGGTGACCGGCGGCGAGGTGACCGGCGAGGGCGGCGACGGCATACGGGTGCGCGTGGCGCCGGCGCAGATCCGGACGATGCTAGCAGATGCCGCCGTGCGTCACGGCGAGGATCCCGAACTGCTGACCGAATTCGCCGGCATAGAAAGCGGGTTCAATCCACTCGCCAGAAATCCGAATTCGACCGCCGGCGGGCTGCTGCAGTTCACCGATGGCACGGCACGGCAATATCAGCTTGGCGACAAGTTCGATGGAAACCAATCGGCGGACGCCGGCGCACGGCTGCTGAAAGACAACCGCGCGACGCTGCGAAATGCGCTCGGCCGCGAGCCGACCGGCGGCGAGCTCTATCTGGCTCATCAGCAGGGCGCCGGCGGCGCAATCAAGCTGCTGACCAATCCGAACGCCAACGCGGCCGAACTCGTCGGCGCGAAGGCTGTAGCCGGTAATGGCGGCTCGATTGGCATGACCGCGGGGCAGTTCGCAAGCCTGTGGACGTCAAAGATCAAGAGCGGCGGCGGGAGCTACGCCCGGTTGCCGGCAGCGGGGGGGGTTGGTCGT
>NZ_JALBGX010000032.1:0-60444 GCF_023006465.1 Rhizobium sp. PRIMUS64
ATGCCGCCGCGTCGTACCGCCGCCAGCACCTGCCAGCGCGCGCTCGTCTGTCCTGCCGGCTTTGCCAACTGGTCGCCCGCCGCCGTCAGATGGCCGGCGAGGCGAAGGGCGGTGATCGCGAAAGCGGAAAAGGCATCCCCCTCCATGGTCCGCTCCGGTCGATTTTGTTTGACAACATGTTGTCGATTTTGTATCTCATCCATAATGACAACATATTGTCATATCCGGAGACTGAAGACAACGCCGAAGGAGGAGAGCGCCGTGAAGAAAACTTACAGAGGAAGCTGCCATTGCGGCAAAGTGCACTACGAGGTCGACATGGACCTCGACGAGGGCACCGGCCGCTGCAATTGCTCGATCTGCGCCAAACGGCGCTATTGGGGCGCCAACGTCAAGCCGGAGGATTTCCGGCTGATGTGCGACCAGGCGGAAACGTCCGACTATCAGTTCAACACCAGGAGCGGTCATCACCGCTTCTGCCGCACCTGCGGTGTGCCGGCCTATGGCGACGGTTATGTCGAAGCGATCGGTGGCGCCTATGTCTCGATCAACATCGCCTGCCTTGACGATATCACCCCTGAGGAACTGGCAGCACTGCCTGTCCGTTACTCCGACGGCAGGCACGATGCCTGGTGGAACGAACCGGCGGTGACGAGTTATCTTTGAAGCAATTCCAGCAAAGCTGCGCAGCAGTTCTGCTGGAATTGCGCAAACGGAAATGCATCCCTGTCGGATCGTCCTCCTCCCGTTCGTCCTCTGTCCATAACGGAGAAGGAGAACGACCGTGAAAGATGAAGCGAATGCCAGGATCGAGGAAGAGGCGATCATCGCCATGCTGATGATGCGGGCCAAGGCGCTGGGTGAGAAGAACGCCAGCGACGCGCTTTCCTATGAGGCCGAGGATTCCGTCGAATTTTCGCTGGCGCCGCCGCTCGTCTATTACGGCCAGGACGAGGCGGGTCTGCAAGCCTGGTTCGATACGTGGGAAGGCCCGATCGGCGGCGAGGTGCGCGATGCTAGACTGACGGCCGGAGAGGATGTCGCTTTCTGGAGCGGCCTCATGCGCATGACCGGGACCAAGACCGATGGCACCGAAGTCGATCTCTGGTTCCGCCAGACCCTCGGTCTCGTCAAGCAGGACGGCCGCTGGCTGGTTGCCCACCAGCACGCCTCGGTGCCCTTCGCCATGGATGGCAGCGGCCGGGCGCTGCTTGATCTGAAGCCGTGAACTGCGTCCTCAGACAGCGCTCTCCGCCACCCTGCGCCGGTCGGCGCGAATGCTCATCATCCCGACGCCCATCAACAGCAGGATCGCCGTCGCATAGATATCGGTCGTCAGCGCGTAGCCGGCCGATTTTGCCAGGAACCCGGCCAGGATCGCCGGCAGGCTGAAGGCGAGGTAGCTCTGGACGTAGAAGGCCGACAGCAGCCCGGCCCGCTCATCCGGTTTGGCGAGCGGCATGATCGTGCCGATCGAACCGAGGAAATTGGTGCCGAAACCGGCGCCAGTAAAAATTGTGCCGATCAGCAGCAACGGCACATTGGCGAGATGTACGCCGGCAACGACCGTCAGGATGCCGAGCGTCTTGGCCGATACGCCGAAAGCGAGATTGGCCGATGCCGTCTTGCTGCGCCTGAGATAGACGGCGATCGCCCCGCTTACCATCAATGCGGTGACGACGGCCCCGCCGGTCAGCGGCGCCCGGCTGCCAGTCGTGGTGGCGACCAAGGACGGGACCAGCGAGAGATAGAAACCGGCAAGCGTCCAGTTGGCGATGTTGATCGGCGTCACCAGCGATAGCGGCCGCTTCACCTGCGGCGGAACGGTGACCCGCGGTATCAGCGAGCCGAGCGCCCCCGGCCGCGTGCCCCCGGTCTCGCCTATCAGCCAGATGGCGGCCGCCTGCAGCGTGAAGGCGACGAGCAGCAGCGCATAGATCAGATGCATCGGGAAGGGGCCGTATTGGATCAAGGCGCTGGTGCCGACCGCACCCACCGCCATGCCGGAAAGCGGCGCGATCGAGTTGACGATCTGTCCCTTTGCCCGGTCGACATCGACGAGCGCTGCTCCGAGCGAGGCGCCGGCGATTCCCGTTGCCAGCCCCTGTACGATCCGTGCTGCGATCAGCCAGCCGGGACCGCTGGCGACAACGAAGAGCGCCATGGCGACGATTTCGAGCACGAGGGCGAAAAAGATCACCGGCTTGCGGCCGAGATGATCCGAGATCGAACCGGCGGTCAGCAGCGCCGCCAGCAGCGCGAAGGCATAGACCGCAAAGATCACCGTGATCAGCACCGGCGAGACGGAAAAGTTTTCCTGATAGATCCGGTAGAGCGGCGTCGGCGCCGCGGAGGCGCCGAAGAAGGTCGCGAGCGTCAGCGCATGAAAGCCGATCGAGGGGCGTGGCGAATTCTCGGTGGATTTGGCTGCGGCGAACATATATAAGCCCCTTAAAGCTAAGCCGTTGCGTTAGCTTATGTAGAGCTGGCGCCTCATAAAAGCAAATTATTTGCGTTAATAGTTCTATCAAAGATTTTGAACCAACGGTGTCAAGGGGCGAAAGTCGGGTTGCAGGCATGACAGTCAAAGAGAACCTCCGTCCGGGCGGCAGAAGCGCCCGGGTTCAGGCATCGGTGCACAAGGCAGTCCGTGAGCTGCTGGCGGAGATGAGCCGCGCCGAGGTGACGATCCCGCTGATCGCCGGCAAGGCGGGGGTGACGCCGTCGACCATCTATCGCCGCTGGGGCGACCTGCAACAGCTTCTCGCCGATGTCGCCGTCGATCGGCTGCGGCCGGATATGCAGCCGATCGATGCCGGCAGCGGCAAGGCCGATCTGGAAGCTTGGGCCGAGCAATATGCCGAGGAAATGTCCTCCGGCCCGGGCCGCGAGATGATCCGCGACGTATTGGCGGCGCAAGCGAGCGCAAATGCCTGTAAATGCGCTGAATTTACCCGCCAGCAGGTCGGTCTCATCGCCGAGAGGGCGAAGGCCCGCGGCGAGGCCTTTCCGGATGTCGAGCGCGTCATGGATCAGGTCGTGGCGCCGATCATGTACCGCATCCTGTTCGGCGATGTGCCGGATGCAGCGCGCGTGCGCGATCTCGTCTCGCGCGTCATGGGCGCGCCGCTGTAGGCTGCCTCTTACTCCGCAGCTGCGCGCTTGAGGCCGGAAATCTGGGTGATATAGGCGCGCAGCGCCGCCGGCCGCACCGGCTTGTGCTGAACGGCGATGCCGTATCGCTCGGCCTCGCTGCGGACCTCCGGCGTGCGGTCGGCCGTGATCAGCAAAGCGGGGATATCGGCGCCGAACTGCCGGCGCAGATGCAGGATTGCGGCAATGCCGGTGCCGTCGCCGAGATGATAATCGGCGATGACGATATCAGGCGCTCCCTCCTGGCCATCGACGGCGGTGACGTCGGCGAGGCAATCCAGCGCCTCCACCTCGCAGCCCCAGCCGCTGATCAACAGCCGCATGCCTTCGAGGATCTTCGGCTCATTGTCGATGCAGAGGATCGTCAACCCGCTCAGCGGCTGCCCCGGACGGTCGGCAGGCGTGATTGCCGCTGTGGCCGCGGCCGGGCGCGAGACGTCGAGCGGCATGGCGATACGGAATTCCGTGCCCTTGCCATGTGTCGACTGCAGCTCGACCGGATGGTTGAGGACGCGGGCGATGCGGTCGACAATCGACAGGCCGAGCCCGAGGCCGGAGGCGGTTTTCGCACCTTCGTCCAGCCGCGCGAATTCCTTGAACACGGTGCGGAATTTCGACGGTGGGATGCCGATGCCGGAATCGATGACCTGGATGATCACCTGGTTGCCGCGCCGCCGCGCCCCGACCAGCACCTTGCCGGTGATCGTGTATTTGATGGCGTTGGAAACCAGGTTTTGCACCAGCCGGCGCAGAAGATTGGGGTCGGAGCGGACCCTGAGCGACGTCGGCATCACCACCAGCTTCAGCTGCTTTTCGCGGGCGATCGGGGCGAAATCGGTCTGGATACGCTCCAGCAGGTCGGAGAGCGCGACGGAAGCGAGCCGCGGCCGCATGGCGCCGGTATCGAGCCTGGAGATATCGAGCACGGCCCCGAGAATGGTCTCGACCGATTCCAAAGCGGAATCGATGTTGCGCACGATCGGGCTGTTCTCGGATTGCGCCATGCGTTCGACCAGTGCCGAGGAATAGAGCCTGGCGGCATTGAGCGGCTGCAGGATATCGTGGCCGGCGGCGGCGAAAAAGCGTGTCTTGCCGATATTCGCCTCGTCGGCGGCGGCGCGTGCCTCGCCGAGTTCGCGGTTGACCCGGGTAAGCTCGGCCGTGCGTTCGGCGACGCGCTGTTCCAGCGTCTCATTCGCCTGTTTCAGTGCCTGGTCGGCGCTGACGCGCTGGGTGATATCGGTGAAGGTGGCGACGATGCCCTTGTCCGGCATGGCATTGGAGCGCACCTCGATGATCCGCTCGCCGCCGCCGAGCACCAGTGAAAAGGGTTTGTCGAGCGTCAGGAAATGCCGCACCGTCTGGCTGAGATCGCCGGGCGCGATGTCGCCGCGCTGGCTGAGCGTGGTGACGATATCGGACAAGGGAAAACCGACCTGGCCGGCACTTTCCGGCAGATCCAGCAATTGCCGGAAGCGCCGGTTCCAGATCGTCAGCCGGTTGGAACTGTCGAAGACGGCAATGCCCTGGTCCATCTGCGAAAGCGCCGTCTGCAGCATGTCCTGGTTATATTGCAGCGCCTCGCTCGCCTGATCGAGCAGCCAGGCCGTGTCGGAAGAGGCATCCTCGATCTTCTGCAGGATCAACGACAGCACCAGCCGGGCCGAGGATGAGCCGATGGCGCTGCCGAGCAGCTGTTCGCTGAAATGGATGAGCGCCATGTCGGCCGGCTGCTCGTCCTCCAGCTTGCGGCCGGAGCCTTGTTCGTAAGTCGTGAACGAGCGCTGCATGCGTTCCTCGCCGAGATAACGTGAGATCGCCGCCTTGAGATCGCCGACGCTGATGCGGGTCTTCCAGCCGCGTGTGGCAAATTGCGAGCGCGAATGCCGCTTGACGAAGATGCCGGCCTGAATGCGTTCCAGCGGCTTGGCGTTGCGGGTGAGCGAGCCGACGACGAAGAAGGCGGTGTTGACGAGCAGGCTCATCGCCGTCGCATTGACCAGCGGATCGGCGTCGGCTGCGGTGAACAGCGAGGTCCCGGGAAAGATGAAGCCGAGCACGGCGCTCGCCACATACGAATAATCAGGCCCGCCGAGCGAGGGCAGGAACAGCAGGTAGACCCAGATGACGAAGCCGGAGGTCAGCCCGAGGATCGCGCCGCGCGCGTTTGCCCGTCGCCAGATCAGTCCGCCGAACAGCGCTGGGGCGATTTGCGCGATGGCGGCAAAGGAAAGAAGGCCGATCGAGGCAAGGCCGGCGGTGCTGTCGGTCGAACGGTAATAGGCGTAGCCGAACAGCAGCACGGCGAAAATGGCGCTGCGGCGGATGTTGAGCAGCGTCTTGGCAAAATCGTCGCGCTGGCTGGCGCGGCCGGCGAGTTTGCGCCTGAGGAAGATCGGCATGATGATATCGTTCGACACCATGATCGACAGCGCGACGGAATCGACGATGACCATTGCCGTTGCGGCGGAGAAACCGCCGATGAAGATGATCAGCGAAATGACGGGCATCTGGCCGGCAAGCGGCAGTGACAGCATGTAGAAATCGGCATTCCCGGTGCCGCCGAAGGTCAGCAGCCCGCCGATCGCCACCGGCAGCACGAAGAGATTGATGGCGATGAGATAGCTGGGAAACAGGAAGCCTGCGAGTTTCAGCTGTTTCGGGGTTCGGTTTTCGACAACCGTCACGTGGAATTGCCGCGGCAGCAGGATGATCGCGAAAGCCGACAAGATGATCAGGGTGATCCAGCGGCTGATCGGCGTATGGTAGCTGAGCGCCGACATGACCAGCTCATTGTCGACGGTCTTGCGCCACAGATCAGTCGGGCCATCGAAGAGAAACCAGATGACGCAGACGCCCGCCGTCAGGAAGGCGACGAGCTTGACGACGGATTCCATCGAGACGGCGAGGATCAGCCCATCCTGATGCTCCGTCGCATCCGTATGCCGCGTGCCGAACATGATGGCGAAGCAGGCAAGCACCAGCGTTGCGACGAGCGGCAGGTCGAGGAAATAGAGATTGCCGCTGCCGATGCCGTAATCGGACGGATTGACCATGGCGCTGACCGTGCTCGAGATCGCCTTGAGCTGCAGCGCGATATAAGGAATGGCGCCGATCAGCGAGATCAGGGCGACGATCGTGGCAACCGTCGGGTTCTTGCCGTAGCGCGCGGCGACAAAATCGGCGACCGAGGTGAGCTTCTCCGCCTTGGCGAGCTCGATGATGCGGCGAAGCAACGGCATGCCGAGCGTGAAGACCAGGATGGGGCCGATATAGATGCCGGCAAATTCCAGGCCGCGCTGCGCCGCAAGCCCGACGCTGCCGAAATAGGTCCAGGAGGTGCAGTAGATCGCAAGGCTCAGCGCATAGACCACCGGCCATCCGCCTTCCAGCGTGCCCCGGCCGCGGTCGAGCGCACCCGGGCTGCGGTTCTTGCGGTCGCCATAGCTCGCCACGGCGAAAAGCAGGAGCAGATAGCCGAAGGCAGACGCGAATATGACCCAGCCTGGAAGCATTGACCCTCCGCCGGCGGAAAACCCGCCGGGACCTCCCGCAACGTGGGTCAGCTTAAGTTATTTCAGACACTTTGAGAAATCCCGCCGGTCTAGGCCTTAAGTCAAAGACCGCACGGGGTATCCCCGAATAATTGCGATTGCCGATTGATTAATTGCAATGAAGATGTAGCTAATAAAAACAATTGTATCAAAGGGAGACGGATCCGATGCTCAATGAGTTCAAGGCCTTTATCGCCCGCGGCAATGTCATGGATCTTGCAGTCGGCGTCATCATCGGCGGCGCCTTCGGTGGCATCGTCAAATCTTTGGTGGATGACCTCATTATGCCGATCGTCGGCGCCATTTTCGGCGGTTTCGATTTTTCGAATTACTTTCTCCCACTGTCGTCGGCCGTCAACGCACAGTCGCTCGCCGCCGCCCGCGAGCAGGGAGCGGTGTTTGCCTATGGCAGTTTCCTCACCGTGCTCATCAACTTCCTCATTCTCGCCTGGATCATCTTCCTGATGGTCAAGGGCGTAAACACCCTGCGTGCCCAGGTCGAGCGCCAGGAAAAGGTGGCACCGGAAGAGCTGCCAGCGCCGCCGGCAGACGTTCAGCTGCTGACGGAAATCCGCGATCTTCTCGCCACGCGCCCGACGGCTTGATCCGGGCTGGAGCCCGTCCGCTCCCGCCGGGCTCAATCATCACGAAAATAGATATGCCATCACTGGATGTCATGGGATTTGCCGGCGCAAATCCGCTATGAAGGCGGAAACCGGAGATATGCATGTCGATCGTGAGCAGCCTCAGCCCGCGCGCCGTAGCGGCGCCCGAAAGCGGGATCGTCGAAGTCGTCAATTATGCCCGTGGCCGCGAAGGTCTGCTGCCGCTCTGGGTGGGTGAAGGCGATCTGCCGACGCCCGATTTCATCAGCAGGGCGGCGATGGACGCGCTGGCCGCCGGCGAGACCTTCTACACCTGGCAGCGCGGCATTCCGGAGCTTCGCCAGGCGCTTTCGGATTATTACACCAGACATTTCGGAATCCGGCTTCCGATCGAGCATTTCTACGTCACCGGTTCCGGCATGCAGGCGATCCAGATCGCCGTGCAGGCGCTGACCTCGCCGGGTGACGAACTGGTTTGCCTCTCGCCTTCCTGGCCGAATATCGCCGCCGCTCTCGAAATCTCCGGTGCGCGCTCCGTCGGTGTTGAGCTGCAGTTCGAAGGCGGTAAATGGGTGGTCGACCTTGACCGCATCGAAACCGCGATCACGCCGAAGACCAAGGGCATCTTCATCAATACGCCGTCGAACCCGACGGGTTGGACGGCCACGAAACAGGACCTTGTCGACATCCTGGCGCTTGCCCGCAGGCACGACCTCTGGATCATGGCGGATGAAATCTATGCCCGCTACTATTTTGCCGGTGGCCGCGCGCCCTCTTTCCTCGATGTGATCGAGCCTGATGACAAGATCATCTTCGTCAATTCCTTCTCGAAGAACTGGTCGATGACCGGCTGGCGCGTCGGCTGGATTGTCGCACCGCCGGAGATGGGACAGGTGCTCGAAAACCTCATCCAATATTCGACATCGGGCGTGGCGCAGTTCATGCAAAAGGGCGCCGTTGCAGCCCTTGATCAAGGCGACGATTTCGTCGCTGCCAATATCGCCAAGGCGGCCCGCTCCCGCGATATTCTCTGCGATGCGCTGATCGCCACCAACCGGGTCGAGACGTTGAAGCCGGACGGCGCGATCTACGCCTTCCTGAAGATCGACGGCGTCGCCGACAGCCGCAGGGCAGCGCTCGACATCGTCGACAAGACAGGCGTTGGCCTGGCACCCGGAACGGCCTTCGGCCGAGGCGGCGAACTCTTCCTGCGCGCCTGTTTCCTGCGTGACCCCACGCAGGTAGCGACCGCGGCCGAGCGTCTCTGCGACTATATCCTCAAGCTCTGAGAAGCACTGGCCGCAACAGGTATCGTGGCGGGTGGCCGGATCGAATTTGTGCCGGAATCGCCGGATCGATAAAACTCTAGCAAAGCCCGAAATCGGCCTCTAACCACAACTCCAAACATACCCGTTCAAAGCCCCTTGAAAGGCCATTCGATAAGAAAATTGGAAAGAAAAACCGGCGCCTGATGCCCCTGCTTATAAAAACGAAAGCAGGGATGCGGGACATGGCGGTTTTGGTGACGGGCGGCGCCGGATATATCGGCAGTCACATGGTGTGGGCGTTGCTCGATGCGGGCGAGGATGTGGTCGTGCTCGATCGCCTCTCCACAGGCTTTCGCTGGGCCGTGGCGCCGGCGGCGCGTTTTTATCTCGGCGACATTGCCGACCCCGACATACTGAAAAAGGTCTTCATTGAAAACGACATCGAGGCGATCATCCATTTCGCCGGCTCCGCCGTCGTCCCGGTCTCGGTCGCCGATCCGCTCTCCTATTACGACAACAATTCCGGCAAGACCCGGGCGCTTCTGAGTGCTTCGGTCAAGGCCGGTATCCGCAACTTCGTCTTCTCCTCGACGGCGGCCGTCTATGGTCAGCAAAAGACCGACCTGCCGGTGAAGGAGACCGCCCCCCTCAATCCGGAAAATCCTTACGGCCAGTCGAAGCTGATGACCGAGTTCATGCTGCGCGATGCCGCCGCCGCCTATGATTTCAACTATGTCGCGCTTCGCTACTTCAATGTCGCCGGCGCCGACCCCCACCACCGTGCCGGCCAGTCGACGTCAGGCGCCACGCACCTCATCAAGGTCGCCTGCGAGGCAGCACTCGGCAGGCGCGACAGCGTCAATGTCTACGGCATCGATTATCCCACCCATGACGGCACCGGCGTGCGCGACTACATCCATGTCAGCGATCTCACGGATGCACATCTGAAAGCGCTGCAGCACCTGCGCAGAGGCAAGGGCTCGCTCGTTGCCAATTGCGGTTATGGCAGCGGCTATTCCGTGCTCGACGTGTTGAACATGGTCACCCGTCTGCACGGGCATTCCTTCAAGATCCATATGGCGCCGCGGCGCGTCGGCGATTCGGCAAGCGTCGTCGCAGACGCTTCGCTCGCTCGGCAAGTGCTCGACTGGAAGCCCAGATACGATTCGCTGGAAACCATCGTCCAGAGCTCGCTCGATTGGGAACTGTTCCTGTCGAACAAGAGCGTCGACGACCTGCACAGCATTCACCGGGCACTCGCCGCCGCTTCGTTCTGATGCTGGAGCCTGTTTACGGTCCCCGCGTCTGCGGGGGCCCAATGCCGTTACGTGAATAAGGAAAAATCAAGCTTTCTCTGGCTGGCTCTGGCCAACGGAAAAGAGAAGATGAAGAACTTTCTGGCCTCATTGCAGCTGCAAAAAGACAATCCGACGCTTCTGCTGGCGCAGTTCCAGGCCCTGTCGTCGCAGATCCCCATTCTCTATGTCCTGCTGATCATCAACGCCCTTGCGGTGGCGATCACCCACCTCAAATCCGCGCCCCTGTGGCTCTCGCTCTACATTCCCGTCACCTTGAGCGTCGTCTGCGTCTTCCGTCTCTGCTGGTGGGAGATCAGGGGCAAGGAAGACGTGACCGCCGAGCGGGCCTACAGGCTGATGAAGATCACTATATCAGGCGCCGCCATCCTTGCCGTCGCTTTCGGCAGCTGGGCGATCGCGCTTTACCAATATGGCGACGCTTCCCAGCAGGGTCAGATCGCCTATTTCCTTGTCGTGACAGGCATTTCCTGCATCTTTTGCCTGATGCATCTGCCGATAGCGGCCGCGCTGACCACTGTGATCACCTTCTCGGCCATGGTTGCGACCTTCATGTTCTCCGGCAATCCCGTTTTCGTCGCGACTGCGGTCAGCGGCCTCTTCCTGATCCTGCCCTTTCTCCGGGTGATCAACAGCTATTTCCAGAATTTCGTCGGTCTCGTGCAATTGACCGAGGAGCTGAAGCAGAAGCAGGCGGAAGCCGAGGAGCTGAACCTCGTCAACAGCCGCAACGCCCTGCATGACCAACTGACCGGCCTTGCCAATCGTCGCAGCTTCTTTCTCTCGCTGGAAAAACGGCTGCAGAAGGATCCGTCGACGCCGCCCGTCCTCGGCATTCTCGATCTCGATGGCTTCAAGCCTGTCAACGACGTCTTCGGCCATGCCGCCGGCGATCTCGTGCTCAAGGAGACGGCCCGCCGCTTCGTCACGCTGGTCGGCGAAGAGGGCATCGTCTCTCGTCTCGGCGGTGATGAGTTCGGTATCATCTTCCCCTGCTCGATGACACGCCAGGCGATCGCCGATCTTGGTCAGGCGCTCTGTGCTGCCGTCCGCGATCCCTACGAAATCCCCGACGGCTCGGTCCGTGTCTTCGGTTCCTGCGGCATCGTCTATCCCGATATCGGCGAGTACACGGCCGAGGATCTCTACGAGAAAGCAGACTTCGCCCTCTATCAGGTCAAGAGCAAGCGCAGCAGCGGTGTCGAATTCTTCTCGGCCGAGCACGAGAAGATCCTGACCCAGCGCCACCTGATCGAACTCGAGCTGCAGGCGAACGACTTCGCGAAGGAATTGAAACTTGACTATCAGCCGATCGTCGAATTGAGGAGCGGCCGCGTCGTCGCTTACGAGGCGCTCGCCCGCTGGGACAGCGCCCGCTTCGGCCGGATCAGTCCCGAAGCCTTTATTCCCGCTGCCGAGCGCACGGCAGTCATCGGCCGCATGACTCGCATCCTCTTCGCCAAGGCGCTCGAAGCGCTGGCGATCATTCCACGGCATCTCAGGCTGTCCTTCAATCTCTCGGCACGCGATATCTGCGACCACGAGACCTCGATGGCGCTGCTTGCCATGATCACCCGCTCCGGCATCGATCCCAGGCGCATCGAATTCGAGATCACCGAGACGGCACTGCTCTCCGATTTCGACACCGCCGACCAGGTAATCACTATGCTGCGCGCCGCCGGCATCTCGATTGCCCTTGACGATTTCGGCACCGGCTATTCGAGCCTCAGCCATATTCATCGTCTCGGCTTCGACAAGCTGAAGATCGACAAGTCCTTCGTGATGAATTTCGATCGTGACGCCCGTTGCATGAACATCACCCGCTCGGTCGCCAATCTCTGCCAGAATCTCGGCATTGCCTCCGTCGCCGAAGGCGTCGAAAGCGAAGAGATCGCCGAGGGATTGAAGGCGATGGGCGTTCGTCTGGCGCAGGGCTATCATTTCTCGCGGCCGCTGCCGCTGGAACTTGCCATCGATTACGCCGCCCGGTGCGAGGCCGCAGCCTCCGCCCGCAATTCGCTGTCTGCCTGAATGATCGATCTCGATCCGCCGCAAATCGACTGGAGCGAAGCTACATCGTCGTCTATTCATGGTTCAACAGGATGAGGTGAACCATGCAAGACGGCGAAGTCATCGTTGAACGGCGGGAGACCGCGGGGGTGATCCGGCTCAACCGGCCGCGGGCGTTGAACAGCCTGACGCTGCCGATGATCCGGGCGATCACTGGGGCGCTTCACGCTTTTGCCGGGGATCCCGAGGTGGCGAGCGTCGTGGCGACGGGAGAGGGCGAACGCGGCTTCTGTGCCGGCGGCGATATCCGCGTCCTGCATGAGAGTGCTCGCGCCGGCGATGGCCTGGCGGCAAGCTTCTGGCGCGAGGAATTCCGCCTCAACCATCTGATTGCCTCCTATCCCAAACCCTATGTTGCGCTGATGGACGGCATCACCATGGGCGGCGGCGTCGGCCTGTCGTCGCACGGCCGCCACCGCATCGTCACCGAGCGCACGCGGCTTGCCATGCCCGAAACCGGCATCGGCTATGTCCCGGATGTCGGCGCCACCTGGCTGCTGCCGCGCGCGCCGGGCGAAGCCGGAACATGGATCGGCCTGACAGGGCTCGATATCGGCGCTGCCGACGCGATCCACGCTGGGCTTGCCGACCTTCAGATCGCGTCGCCTCGGCTGGGTGAGGTGATCGATGCTCTCTCGGGCCTGCCGCGTGGCAGTTCATCCAGCGACGTGGATGCCGTGCTGCAGGCGCTTTCGGAGCCTCAGGGAGAAAGCCGGCTGCGGCAGAACGCAGCAATGATCGATCGCGCATTCCGTTTCGACAACGTCGAGGAAATCCTGGCAGCGCTTGCCGGGGAGGAAGGCGAATTCGCCGCCGAGACGCGCCGGGTGATGCTGACGCGTTCACCGACCAGTCTGAAGCTCGCGTTGCGGCTGCTCAGGGCCGGCCGCCGCAGCGCCTCGCTTGCCGAATGCCTCGGCCGCGAACTCGGCGCCTGTCTGCAGATGCTTGATAATCCCGATTTTTTCGAGGGCATCCGCGCCGCCGTCATCGACAAGGATCGCAATCCGCAATGGTCGCCGGCGTCAGTCGAGGCCGTGCAGGCATCAACGGTCGAGCATTTTCTGAAACCGGCCGAACCGCCGCTTTCACTCTGAACGCTATCCGGTTATCGCCACATGCCGCGCATGCGGGCGCCGACATCGATGCGCACCTGCCGCGCCTGCTGTTGGGCGACGGTCTGCGATTTCACCTGCGGCCAGCTGCAGGCCTCGAAGAACTGCAGCAGGGTCGCAGGAATGAAGCGGCTGCGTGAGGCATAGACGTGCCGGTCGCCCTGCGAGTTCTGCCCATAGGTGAAGAAGCGTTGCGGCACGACAAGGTCGAGACCATCCCTGGCGCGCGTCATGGCGACGTAAAGCAGCCGGCGTTCCTCTTCGATTTCGGCGGTGGTGCCGACGGCGAGATCGCTCGGTATGCATCCGTCGACGACGTTCAGCATGAAGACCTTCGTCCATTCCTGGCCCTTGGCGGAATGGATGGTCGACAGGATGAGATAGTCTTCGTCGAGAAGCGGCACGCCCGCCTGGTCGCTGGTCGCATCCGGCGGATCGAGGGTGAGTTCGGTGAGGAAACGCTCGCGCGAGGCATAACCGCCGGCGATCTGCTCGAGCTGCAGCAGGTCGGCCTGCCGCGTCGCTGCATCCTCGTGCAGCCGTTCCAGATGCGGCGCGTACCATTGCCGCGCCAGGCCGATTTCCGCCGGCCAGCCGGCCTTGCCGGTCTTCAGCTCCTGCAGCATCGAGACGAACATTGTCCAGTCTTCGCCGGAACGCGGCGGCGCCGGCATGGCAGCGAGAGCAGAAATCGGGCTGGCATCCTCGGCCATCAGGTCGAGCGCCTTCTGCGCCGTCGACGGCCCGACGCCCGGCAGGATCTGCATCAGCCGGAAGCCCGCCACCCGGTCGCGCGGGTTCTGCGCGAAGCGAAGGGCGGCCAGCATGTCCTTCACATGCGCGCTGTCGAGAAACTTCAGCCCGCCGAATTTGACGAAGGGAATGTTGCGCCGGGTCAACTCGACCTCCAGCGGCCCGCTGTGATGCGAGGCGCGGAAGAGCACGGCCTGCTGCTTGAGCGTGAGGCCTTCCTCGCGGTTGTCGAGCACCATGTCAGCGACGTAGCGCGCCTGCTCGGCCTCGTCGCGCACCGTGACGAGGCGCGGCCTCTCGGATGATTGCCGCTCGGTCCAGAGGTTCTTGGTGAAGCGCTCCGAGGCGAGATCGATGACGGCGTTGGCGGCGGCGAGGATCGGCTGCGTCGAGCGGTAGTTGCGGTCGAGGGTGACGATATTGGCGGCCGGGCTGAAGGCGGCGGGAAAATCGAGGATATTGCGCACCGTCGCGGCGCGGAAGGAATAGATCGACTGCGCATCGTCACCGACGACGGTCAGCCCCTGGCCGCCGGGCTTCAGCGCCAGCAGGATCGAGGCCTGCAGCCGGTTGGTGTCCTGATATTCATCAACGAGCACATGGTCGAAGCGGCTGCCGATATCCTCGGCAATGACAGTCTCGCCGACCATCTGCGCCCAGTAGAGCAGCAGATCGTCGTAATCGAGCACGTTCTGGCTCTGCTTGGCCTCGACATAGCTGGCGAAAAGTTCGCGCAGCTGTTTTTCCCACGCCGCGCACCAGGGAAAGACGTCGCGTAGCACGAGGTCGAGCGCGGTTTCCGAATTCACCGCTCTGGAATAGATGGCAAGACAGGTGCCCTTTGTGGGAAAGCGGCTTTCCGTCTTCGAGAAACCAAGGTCGTGCCGGATCAGGTTCATCAGATCGGCGCTGTCTTCGCGGTCGTGGATGGTGAAATCGGCATCGAGGCCGATCTGCTGGGCATAATCGCGCAACAGCCGCGCGCCGATGCCATGGAAGGTGCCGGACCAGGAAAGCGCATCCGCCATGACGCCGGCATTCGCACCAAGCACATCGCGGCAGATGCGCTCGACGCGCCGCGCCATCTCGGCGGCTGCCCGGCGCGAAAAGGTCATCAGCAGGATGCGGCGGGGATCGGCGCCTTTGACGATCAGATGGGCGACCCGATGCGCCAAGGTATTCGTCTTGCCGGAGCCGGCGCCGGCAATGACCAGCAGCGGCCCGGCAATATGGCTGCCGTCGATGAGCGTGCCGTGCTCGACGGCCATGCGCTGCTGCGGATTGAGCTTTTCGAGATACATCCAGCCGTCCGGTCGGGCTCCCGCAGAATCACTGGGGAAAGATTAGATGTTCCTTGAATGTTCGCGATTGCCGCCTCTGTCAAGCGATCTGGCGCGCGAGCAACATCTCAGTCGGGGAAATCCGGACCGACTACGCGCCGCACCAGCTTCAGGCTGCGGTCGGGCTGAAGGATATAGGTTTCCTCCACGCGCTGTCCCGTCCCGTTGTAGAACTGGTTGTAGACGGCGCTGCCGACCGGCGACTTGGTGAGCTTCGTTCGCGGCTGGCCGCCATAGGTAATGCTGCCGGGAATGGGTTCCAGCGCCGGCGTATCGGCCGAGGAGCAGCCGGCAAGCAATGCCCCGGCAAACAAGGCAGGCAGAAGCGCTTTCATCGTCATCATCCCTCTTTCGACTGCAGCCAGATATGGAAGTCGCCGCACCTTTCGCCAAGGGTAGCCCATGCCGCCCGCGCAGGTATCGCTGTCGAGCAGGCTCTTCTTTTCCGGGGAACGCAACGAAATGCGTACCTGCGACGTTAACAGACATCAACCAACATCAGGAAACGTTCACGGTGCTCGGCTTTCCAGCATTCACGGGGCATGACGAGCCCGGCCGGCAGGGCCACAGCGATGCCGCGACGCGCGCCTCGGTGGAAAGCGCCCTTCATGCGGCCGCCGATTTCGAAGCCGGCGAAATCACCGTCGGCATATCGGGCTCCTATCTCATCCTGGAGGGTTTCGTGCGCCGGCGGGGCGATGTCGAGCGGGCGATCGAGATCGCCGAGGGCGTCGTCGGGCGAGGCTATGTGCGTGGTCGCCTGCTGCGACGCTGAAGTCTTGCCGCGCCGGTTTGCGCGCTCATGTCTTTGCGATGCATGAAGGGAACCAAAACACCCTCCCACGGGTTGAAAGGCCGGACCTAAACGCTGGAGACCCCCATGCAGTCGCTTCTTCGCATCTCTGCAATGACCTTGATAACAGGCGGTGTCTTTGCCGGCTCCGCCCATGCCTCGCTGGAAACCGGCACGAATTATTCCGCTTTGCCGAAGGACCAGATCGCCCTCAACGAATATACCGGGACCGTCGCCTGCACGCCGGCAGATCCTCAGTATTTGCCGTCCTTCATCCGCGCGGCGGATGGCACGATCATTGGTGTCGGTTATGTCGAAGTGGAGAATGAGGGCGGCGCGGACTGCTGAAACATCAGCTTTGCTCGGACGAGGCTCGCCTGCGTTTCCGCAGAGGTGACGATCCTCTAACCATCATCATGATGGCTGGCCATCTTCTATGTAGACCCCTGTACCAGGCGCAACGCCTGTTGCACCAAAACCCGGCGCGAGTTCGATGCAGGGTTAAGTAAAATTAAATCATTGTCCCGTTCCGGCACGTTCCGTTTACGAACGACCTGAAGCGGCCTGGAAATCCTGACCGAAGTGCAGCGCATAACCCCGAAAATCGGAATCGATTTTCGGAAAGGATTATGCGCCAGTTCAATGAAGCTTCAGCTTCGCCTCTTCGGCTGCCGCCAGAAACTCGGCTCTCGCCTCTTCCACGCTCTTGCGCCCGTCGAGCGCTGCCCGGCAGGTGCTGCGGGCCTTGATATAACGAAGCCCGCGCACACTCGGCCAGAGATCCGCCAGGCACTTTAGCGCATCGAACGGACCATTGACCGTTCGCGCATCGGCATTTTCGAAACCAACCTTGACCGGGCTGTTCCATCTTTCAGTTGCCATCGACGCTCCTCCACGATTTTCGACAGAAATGAGCGCAACATCTCCCAGTTCCTCCGGGGAGACTCTGCGATAGCTAATACTCTAGCGCGATTTTCACCGTCGGCAAATGGGCGGATCGTCACTGATGCCGCCACGAATGGTTTCGCCTCGACCCATGACAGGAAAGCCTATGGACGCCAACTGATGAGAAACGCCACCTTATAAGGTGTTTTCGCCGGGAAGGGTGGAGCCGAGATTGACTGTCTTTTCAAGAAAACTGGTGCTGCCGAGTGGGATTGAACCACCGACCTCACCCTTACCAAGGGTGTGCTCTACCACTGAGCTACGGCAGCAGGACCAGACCGCGCGAGCCGGGTGGCTCAATCGCGAGAACGGGGGGCTATTGCCACAGCTTGGCGGCCAGCGCAAGCTGCAAATTCCAACTTCGCGTCGATTGCGGCGAAGGGCCTTTTGGATCGGCGCGAATTCAGCTAATCCTGTTCCCATGAACGAAAAGACCGAAACCGGCCAGCAGAGCCGCAAAGAGGCGATCGAGGCACAGGCGAAACTGCGCCGCGAGCGCGCCGCCGACAAGCTCAGGGAAAATCTGGGGCGACGCAAACAGCAGGTCCGCGCCCGCCGTTCGGGCCAGGCCGACGAAACAAATGGGCTGCCCGCCGCAAAAATGGACGAATCGTAATGTTCCGTCCGTCGCGAATTGAAGCGTCTCGAGAAATCCCCTAAACACCTCACTCCTTATTCCAAGGCAGAACTTTCAGGAAAGGCGGGCGCTGCCCGTAAGCGCACATGGATCGTATCAGAATCGTCGGCGGTAATGAGCTGAATGGCATCATTCCGATTTCCGGCGCCAAGAATGCCGCACTGCCGCTGATGATCGCCTCGCTTCTGACCAGCGATACGCTGACGCTCGAAAACGTGCCGCATCTGGCCGATGTCGAATTGCTGATGCGCATCCTCGGCAATCACGGCGTCGATGTCGCCGTCAACGGCCGTCGCGAGCGCCAGGAAGATTCCTATTCGCGCACGATCCATTTCACCTGCCGCACCATCGTCGATACCACAGCATCTTATGAACTGGTCTCGAAGATGCGCGCCTCCTTCTGGGTCATCGGCCCGCTGCTGGCGCGCGAAGGCCATTGCCGCGTGTCGCTGCCGGGCGGCTGTGCCATCGGCACGCGCCCCGTTGATCTCTTCATCGAGGGCCTGACGGCGCTCGGCGCGAGCATGGAGATCGATGCCGGTTATATCAACGCCAAGGCCCCGGCTGGCGGCCTGATCGGCGCGCGCTACACCTTCCCGAAGGTCTCCGTCGGCGCCACCCATGTGATGATGATGGCGGCGACGCTTGCCCGCGGCACGACGGTGATCGGCAATGCCGCCCGCGAGCCTGAGGTCGTCGATCTCGCCAACTGCCTGAACGCCATGGGTGCCAAGATCACAGGCGCCGGCACGGCAACGATCACCATTGAAGGCGTCACCTCGCTCTCCGGCGCCCGCCACCGCGTCCTGCCGGATCGCATCGAGACCGGCACCTATGCCATGGCCGTCGCCATGGCCGGCGGTGACGTCGTGCTTGAGAATACCGATGTGGCGCTGCTCGAAACCGCGGTGGAAACGCTGCGCCGCGCCGGTGCGGAAATCTCGTCGACCAACAATGGCATGCGCATCAAGCGCAATGGCGCCGGCATCAAGCCGGTCGATATCGTCACCGATCCTTTCCCGGGCTTCCCGACCGATCTGCAGGCGCAGTTCATGGCGCTGATGACCCGCTCTTCAGGCGTCTCGCATGTCACCGAGACCATCTTCGAAAACCGTTTCATGCATGTGCAGGAGCTTGCCCGCCTCGGCGCCAGGATCTCACTGTCCGGCCAGACGGCGAAGATCGAGGGTGTCGAGCGGCTGCGCGGCGCGCCTGTCATGGCGACCGATCTGCGCGCTTCCGTCTCGCTCGTCATCGCCGGCCTTGCCGCCGAGGGCGAAACCACGGTGTCCCGCGTCTATCACCTCGACCGCGGTTTCGAGCGGCTCGAGGAGAAGCTGACCCGCTGCGGCGCCATCGTCGAGCGCATCAGCGAGTGAGGAACGGGCGCTGGAGCATAACTCCTTAAATCGGAATCCGGATCTAAGGCGATCCTTATCCCGGTTGCGTAATTGGCCGCAGCGCCTTATTTCCCTTGTCTGACGCATCGCCATTCCGGCGGTGCCCGGCTTCGGCCGGCAATGGGATTGAGACTGAATGACCGACCTGAAGCTTGTTGCGCTCGATGACGAGGATCTTGCGATCATTTCCGCGCATATGCAGGACAGCGTCTTCAAGGTCGGCGACATCGACTGGTCGCCGCGCGACGCGCAGTTCGCGCTTGCCGTCAATCGTTTCGTCTGGGAAGGTGCCGAGCGCAAGCGCAGGGGTTTCGAGCGCCGCCGTGCTGCCCTGGTCTTCAAGCGCGCGCTTGCCGTCCGCTCGCTCGGCATCGACCGTCAGAAGCGGGACGAGGTGCTGTCGCTGCTGGCGTTGCGCTTCGAGAAGAAGGGCGAGGGGCCGGAGGGCACGATCGAGCTGTCGCTGTCGGGCACGGCCTCGATTGCGCTCGATGTCGAATGCATCGAGGTCCAGCTGGCCGATATCGGCGGCGCCTGGGAGGCGTCTTCCAAGCCTCGCCACCTCTAGGGCCTGACGCCTTGAGTTTGAACATCGCAGTTTCGAGTTGAGAAGGAATATCGGCCTTGGCAATCTGGCTGGATCAGGCATCGAAAGGTTTCGAGCAGCATTTTGCCGCCTTTCTGACGACGAAGCGTGAAGTCTCCGAGGATGTGAACATCGTTGTTCGCGCCATCATTGATGACGTGCGCGCCCGTGGCGATGTCGCGCTTGCCGAATATTCGCTGAAATTCGACGGCATCGATTTCGCCACCGTCCCGATGCGCGTCACATCAGAGGAAATCGACGCTGCAGTCGAGGCGGTGCCCTCGGAAGTGCTGGGCGCGTTGAAACTCGCCGCACTGCGCATCGAATCCCACCATCGCCGGCAGCTGCCGAAGGACGATATCTACGAGGATGACCTCGGCGTCGGTCTCGGCTCGCGCTGGACGGCGATCGAAGCGGTCGGGCTCTATGTTCCGGGCGGCACCGCGAGCTATCCGAGCTCGGTGCTGATGAACGCCGTGCCGGCCAAGGTCGCCGGTGTCGATCGCATCGTCATCGCCGTGCCTGCCACTGGCGGCGCCGTCAATCCGGCGGTGCTTGCGGCGGCCAAGCTTGTCGGTGTCACGGAGATTTACCGTGTCGGCGGCGCCCAGGCGATCGCGGCTCTTGCCTATGGCACCGAGACGATCGCCCCGGTCGCCAAGATCACCGGCCCCGGCAATGCCTATGTCGCTGCTGCCAAGCGCCATGTCTTCGGCACCGTCGGCATCGATATGATCGCCGGCCCCTCCGAAGTGCTTGTCATTGCAGACAAGGACAACAATCCGGATTGGATCGCCGCCGACCTCCTGGCGCAGGCCGAGCACGACGTCAGTTCCCAGGCGATCCTGATCACCGACGATGCCGCATTCGGCAAGGCGGTGGAGCAGGCGGTCGAACGCCAGCTGAAGACGTTGAACCGGGCTGAGACGGCGGCAGCAAGCTGGCGCGATTTCGGCGCGATCATCCTGGTTGCCGATCTGAAACAGGCCATACCCTTGGCAAACCGCATCGCTGCCGAGCATCTGGAGCTCGCCGTCGTCGATCCGGACCGGCTGCTCGACGGCATCCGCAATGCCGGCGCGATCTTCATCGGCGCCCATACGCCTGAAGTCATCGGCGATTATGTCGGCGGTTCGAACCATGTGCTGCCGACGGCGCGTTCGGCGCGTTTCTCGTCCGGTCTTTCGGTGCTCGATTTCGTCAAGCGCACCTCGATCTTGCGCCTCGGCCCGCAGCAGCTGCGCACCCTCGGCCCGGCGGCGATCGCCCTTGCCGTTTCCGAAGGCCTCGATGCCCATGCGCGATCGGTCGCGATCCGCCTCAACCTCGAAAGGTGAGGGCGCATGGCGAAGGGCGAATTCCGGCTTTGCGACGTCGTGCTTGACGATACGATCGGCCGTTCGACGCCCGATGTCGAGCATGAACGCGCCGTCGCCATCTTCGATCTGATCGAGGAGAACAGCTTCGAGCCGCTCGGCCATGTCGGCGGCCCTTACCGGTTGAACATCTCGCTGGTCGATTCGAAGCTGGTTTTTGCCATCACCACCGACGAGGGTGGCGGCGTCGCCACCCATATCCTGTCGCTCACGCCCTTCCGGCGGATCGTCAAGGATTACTTCATGATCTGCGAGAGCTATTACGAAGCGATCCGTTCGTCGACGCCAAGCCGCATCGAGGCGATCGACATGGGCCGGCGCGGCATCCACAATGAAGGCTCGCAGACGCTGAAGGATAGGCTGGCCGGCAAGATAGAGGTCGATTTCGACACCGCCCGGCGCCTCTTCACGCTGGTCTGCGTGCTCTACTGGCGCGGATGACGGCAATGGAGCGGCCCGTCGACGTCGAGGAGGGAAAGAGGCCGGGCGCCATCCTCTTCATGTGCGGGATGAATGCCATCCGCTCGCCGATAGCCGAAGCGATCGCCCGTAGCATTCTGCCGGCCAATACCTATATCAGGTCCGCCGGCGTTCGCGCCGGCGAGCGCGATCCCTTCGTGGATGTCGTGCTCGAGGAGATCGGTCTTTCCCTCGGGCGCCGCCAGCCGCAGACGCTGGAAGAGCTCGAGGATGATTACTTCGATCTGATCATCACGCTGTCGCCGCAGGCCCATCATGCGGCACTTGAGCTGACCCGGTCGAATGCGGTCGATGTCGTCTACTGGCCGACGATGGATCCGACGGTTGCAATCGGAACGCGCGAGCAGATTCTGGAGAGCTACCGCGAGGTCCGCGATCATCTGGCCGGCCTCATCGAAAGCCGGCTACTCAAACGAAATGGCATTGCTGCGCAATCGGCATGAAAACAAATAAAGGAAAGGCCGTTCAACAAGGTTCACAAACCTGCGTTGATTGTGTAGTTTCCGCCCAAATTTTAAAGGCGCGCGCTGCGCTGCCTATTCAACCCACAGGAAGAAAACACTTATATGCCTAAAGAAGAAGTCCTCGAATTCCCGGGAATCGTCACCGAACTTCTGCCGAATGCGACGTTCCGCGTGAAGCTCGAAAACGAACACGAGATCATCGCCCACACCGCAGGCCGCATGCGCAAGAACCGCATCCGCGTTCTCGCCGGCGACAAGGTGCTTGTGGAAATGACGCCCTACGATCTGACCAAGGGCCGGATTACCTACCGTTTCAAGTAAGCTTGCCCGAAGGTCCTGCAAGGGTTTTTGCTCCCGTCTGCCGATGGTCGAGGTTCCATGGCGCTGAAATACAAGCTCATTCTGGCCTCAGGCTCGCCCCGGCGCGTCGACCTGCTCAACCAGGCCGGTATCGAGCCCTCGCGCCTGATGCCGATGGATATCGACGAGGCGCCGAAGAAGTCGGAGCATCCGCGTTCGCTCGCCCGCAGGCTTTCGGCTGAGAAGGCGGAAGCTGCCCTTGCCGCCATCAAGGGCGATATCACCTGGAAGGGCAGTTATATCCTGTCTGCCGATACGGTGGTCGCCGTTGGCCGGCGCATCCTCGGCAAGGCTGAGTTCGCCGACGAGGCGTTGAGTTCGCTGCATCTCCTCTCGGGACGCAACCATATGGTCTACACCGGCGTTTGCCTGGTGACGCCGGATCGCAAGATCCGTCAGAAGATCGTCGAGACCAAGGTACGCTTCAAGCGTCTCTCTGGCTTCGAGATCGAGAACTACCTGGCCTCCGGCCAGTGGCGCGGCAAGGCAGGCGCCTACGGCATCCAGGGCCTCGCCGGCACCTTCGTGCAGAAGATGGTGGGCTCCTACACCAATGTCGTCGGCCTACCGCTTTATGAAACCATTCTGCTTTTGACCGGCGAAGGCTTCGATGTGCATAGCCGGTGGCCCGAGGGCTGAGCCCGACGGCCGATGCTTAAAGCGCGTCACGATCCTTCAGATCCCTCGCGCTTTAAGGCTTTGTTTTTACGCATGTCGTTGTCGCAAAACCGCTGCACACTTTTACGCGACATGCTTTAGGACGGACAGATATGCCTGAAGAGAAGAAAGCGGCCGCCAAGGTCGAACCGCTGCGCAAGACGCGCCCTTGCCCCGAATGCGGCAAACCCTCCCACCGCGAACATTACCCCTTCTGCTGCAACCGCTGCCGCGAGGCCGACCTCTCCCGCTGGCTGACCGGCGCCTATGCCATTCCGGTTGCCGACGACGAGACCAAGGCCGATTATCGCGATGAGGAAAGCTAGTGCATGGCGCAACAACGGTGCGCAGCGATTTGGGATAAAGACATGCATCGATCAAAGATCAAAAGCGGGTCATATGAGTCCGCTTTGACGCGCCGCTCTTCAGAGAATTCCGCCCGCGAAGCTCTTATTTTTCCTCATGAATCGGCAAAGCCGGCAAGACCGTCAAAAAAGAGTCATTTGACGCTTGCCATGGGCGAACAAGATGCTATAACCCCGCTCGCTTCCGGGGTGAACCAAGGCCCCGCGGTTCCTTTTCTGAAAGGGACCATCGGAGGCAGGTTAGCCCAGGTAGCTCAGTTGGTAGAGCAGCGGATTGAAAATCCGCGTGTCACTGGTTCGATTCCGGTCCTGGGCACCATCAAAAATCTAGCCATAACAATGCGTTACTAGCCTCGTTGTTCCCCTTGGTCGCTAATTGCATGTTGCATGTGTTGCAATAAATTTCCCTTTGTTTTCAACGATTGTCATACGCTCCCGGCAGCTCCGTGCGACATGCATGCGACATGCGCGTGAATATAAATCGGACCTAAACCCAACCCCGTTAGCTATGCCCCATTTACGGCCTGCGGAGCCCGACAGCGCGGTTCGCGGACATAGCAGGGGGAAAGTAGCGGCGCGAGGAAATGGCGGTGTAGGGCCGCCTCTTTGACGAGGTTCTTATCGATCTCGGCTTCGGCAACGGTGGGCGTGCGCTCGGGGTTTTGAATACCCCGGGCACGGCGTGAAAAAAGCATCACGATTTCGATTTCCGCCAGCCGGCCGCCCAGGCTTCAAATTCCGAGCAGAACCATCTTTCCCCATACTTTGGGCTGATCTTCGTCTCTGCGTAGCGTCGCTGCCCAGGCACGTGGAAGATGCGCTCGCCCGTGTCGATGGAGACATTGCCCTTGATCCTGCACGATTGTCTGGAGCCGCCAGAAGCGCTCCATGAGGCCAGCAAGTCGCTCGCGGTCCAGCCGCCGGCCGCACCAAACGCGAGCGCGCCGATTAGCAAACCCGGCGCCCTGAAGAGCACTGATTTTTTCTGCGGATTGCGATAATTGTGACGCACGCCCCATCTCCGTCATCTCGCGCGGAGATTGTAACCGCGCTGTAGAACGGCGCATATCTATCCAAAAGGCTTATCTGGACCTGTTAGACTGGGCCGGCATAGATCGATCTTTGCGAAGAGCACCGTGAGACGTCAAAGGAAACGACCCGACGGCTCGACGCCATCATTGCGTCATTGGCGAAGAACGACGCATGAGGAGGACGGGTTTGTTTCCACATTTCGGTTGAGTAACGGACGTGTTCAGGCATAGTCAGGGCATGCTTGATCTCTCGTTTCCTTGGCCCATCGGCCCCATTCCCATAGCCATGACTGCCTGGGCGTCTTATGGTATCTACCGTGCAGTTGTAACCCGCGATGGGGTTACGGGGGCGTCACTAGTTTCAATACTGGGGCTGGTGGCATCATGGCAGCACTAACTGCGCAATTCGTGAAGCCCTTTATCAACCAGACTCTTGCCCTGATCACGGCTCAATTTCTCGGAACGGCTGCGTGCTTCCTGCTCGGCAGGCTGTTGTGGTCCATTCAAAAAACGAAACCGGATCTGTCTCTCATGCGTCGTCCCGACGCGAATATGTTTCGCGCCGTGGGCATTTTACTGAGCTTCGTGTTTGTTATTGACGGCCTTTTCTTTTTATTCCCCGACGCCGGAAAGTGTGAACATTTCAGCGGGTACACGGCTGATAAGTGTGCTGGGCGGGAATTCGCTATCGGAATTCATGACCTCCCAATCGCAGTTTATTTTGGAGTTCTCTTGGGCGTTCCGGCACTGGCTGGAGTGAGTCGAGGGATTTGGGTGCTGCTGTTTGCCGGCGAAGCGAAAAACAGTGTTGGCAGTTGAGGCTGGTAGTTTGGCATTAGTAGCAGTAGTTGGACACTATCCGTTGCACCAATCGTTGCGGTGTCGCGGACTCCAGGTCCTGGCGAAGCCTTCCTGCAGCTTCTTCCCAATCTCCTCCCCGTTGGTGCGATAAATGTTGACGAGCGGCGGTGAGTTTGTGTCTTGTCCACCGCGCCGCTGAACATCACCCGCAAGCCCTTCTCAGCCAGTAGCTCACGCAGCCGGCCCTTGGCGATCAGCGCCAGCTTCCGTTCCTTGAGGCTCTTCGCATGGCTCCCTATCTCCGGCGTATCGATGCCGCTGATAAACGGAACAACTTCACCCAGCAGTCGCATATTCTGCCCACCCTCCTTCTCCACAAGGGTGGCCGGGGCCGGCGAGCTGCGGCCAACTTCGCGAAGCGAGGTCCGTTCAGTTCAGGCTCAAGTCATGCGCGTACACCCCGAGACGCGTTCCCCAGCCGCGTACGAAGACGCCGATGCCTGGTGACAGGCGTGATCTGATGTCATCAGGGACGTTGCACACTTGGCCGACAAGAAAAGGCGTGTCCTCCAACTTCACTGCGGAGTAGCAGTTCTTTCCCAAGCGATCGGCAAGTCCATGTACCGTGAAGGGAAGCGCAACTTCATCGCCTGCGATCAGTGGGAGCAGCAACGGCCAGATGAACAGGATATTGCTTCCCATAAAGTATCCCACAAACGGGCCGATTATGGCACCGAGGACGCGCTTCAGTTTGCTCATTCCAGCGCCTTTCCAAATAATCCAGACAGAAAGCGCGGCGGATAGGGAGCCTACAATGACACGCATAGGCTTTGTCCATGCCAACCACTCGGCAGACGGAATGAAATTGGAACCGATCACCACAGCCGACGAAACGTAGCTAAGCAACAACCAGGAGCAAACAAAAACCGCGAAGAACACCCGCAATTTTTTCGGCTTAGTCGAACCTTTCATGAATGCCTCGTGAAATAATCTTCTTTTTTTGGGGTCGCAGAGCTAGATACCGCGAATTCGCCTGAAAGAGGCGCCTGCGAAATACTCCTAAGGTCCAACAGCGGCCAGCCACTACCCCTCAATCGTTGCTAGTAACTTCCACTGGATCCCTTCTATTCGGTCTTTTGATTCTCTTGGCCAGCAAAACGGTTGCCGCGATTCCACCGCTCAGCATCTTTAGAAAGAGTATATTGAAAATCGTGAGGGAATACGCATTTCCGAGAAGTGTTGTCGAAGCACCTGCACCGTAGATCGGAAGAGGAATGAGAAAAGCAAGAGAAAGGAATGTGAGCAAATATGCCGCGGCGGGTTTCACAAAGCTCTTTAAATCCGTAACTATAATTTCTCGGCCCAATGGGGAAGAAACAATATAAAGCGAAAACAATAGGGTCTTCACGACCGTGAATGTGATCAGAGAAAACGAAAGACATGTGTAAAGGGCGATCTGTTCGGAATGATTCTCCGCGAGCCATGGCAGTTCATAGTGATATTTCGGTAGAACAACCAAAAAGTATCTTAAGTGCGGGGCGATGTAATCCAGTACTCCTCCTCTGGTCAGCCAAAGAAACAAGATCGATATAGACAAAATAGCCAGATCGAGCGGTGGGCCGCTAATATGGCTCTCGTATCTCTTGATAAAAGACTGATTGTGAAGGCGGACGAAAAGGTCAACCCAGGCGAAAGTTTTAAACATATTTACTTCTCAGCCTTTGTTTCCAGATTATGTCTGAAAAACTCAATCGGCAAAAGGGAGACCACTTCGGAGTGAAAGTGGCGGAGTTTCAGTCAAGCATAATAACCGTCAACCATTCCCATCAACATCGCCGTCTTCGTCGAGGTCGTGGACCGGCAGATAGGTGTTCTTCTCCAACCACTCCCGCACGATATACCTGATGGCGTCCTCTCGCGTCAGCACCAATTCGCTTGAGATGTTCCGCAGAGCTTCTTCAGTATCGTCATCGAGAGCGATCGAGCCGGAGTTGCGCACGAGCAGGGCGGCGCGGCGCTGCATGATCTGAAGATCTGCGCGCGAGATATCCGCGATTCGATCGGGCGGCGTCTTCGCGGAGAGTTGGCATATCGGGCATAGTGATGGTATCTCGGCCGCCTGTGGTCCTTCTGAGCCGATTAGCATATCAGAGTGGCGAAGGCACCTACAGAAGATGCCAACCTACTCCCCGGTCGTCAAAAGCGTACACGTCACTAATCCGAGGAAGAGGTGGGAGCCGAACCGTTGTCATATGCACCTTCGCGTGCAATTCTGTCGCTAGGCTGTTTAGGCAAGGCGCACATGGCGGTAACAACATTCGCATCTCCACCATGGTGGAGAATTGCCGTTGCGCTTATTGTAGTGCCTTTCGTGGCATCCTTCGCATTTGCGGTTTACAGCCCAGCCTATCAGGGCCTGCCGGACATGATGGAGCGCGTTGTCCAAACAACTGCAGTCGTCGCGTTCTTCGGGGCGTATCCGCCAACTGTTGTATTGGGAATACCATTGATAGTCTATTTCAGGGGACGAGCTCGGGCGTCCCTTGCAAATTGTGCGATGGCCGGGGCCTCCGTTGCTACCTTCCCGTGGTTTTGCCTGACTATATTTTTCGGCCCGGATAAGGCCTACACGAACGATCACATCACCTACCAAAACGGGATGATGACGTGGTGGGGATTGCTGGAAGCAGTCGAATTGCTCACAGAAATAGCTGTATTCGGCATTGCCGCCGGTGGACTGTTCTGGCTGATTGCCGCGGCCGGCATCAAAAACCAGCCCCCTTCAAAAAAAGTGTTTGAATAGCAGTTCTCCATATCGCCCAATCGCGATCGATCAGAGTTGCGCTACAGCAGCGGCACGGCGAAGCATGATCTGAAGATCTGCGCGCGAGATATCCGCGATCCGGTCGGCGGCGTCTTCGAGGAGGGTGGTGGTGTCGGGCGAGGTCATGGCGTCTCACCCCGGCGTGGTTCTGTATCGCGGTCGGCGCAGCGGAAATCATGATCTACGACGATCTGCTTTTCAAAAGGACAGCCAGCCCAAGCCCGCGGATATGGAGGGGCGCAGCCGCCGACGAGCGAAGCCAAAAGGGTTATGCAAATGCAGCGGGTTATCATTTCCGCACTACAACGATTGTCGCGATTTTTGTAAAGGCCGGTCGCATCGACGCCGTTTAGGCGTTCGAAACTTAGGTCCAACTTTATACAACCTGGGACGGTAAAAATCACAGTATAATCCTAGGGTAGTCTTAAAGTGATCGATTTGATAGTTTTCGTGTCTGCCTTACCAATCCAACAGCGCGCAACAGTGGAGATCGTTATGACCGATAACTCTAAGACTCCTCCCGCCAACAAGACAATTGAAGACCCGCCGGAATACGGCGCTGCCGCCGGCGAAAGCAATTCCTGGTCTGGTAGGGGAAAGCCTCCCGAGCAGCCTGGCGGCGGGACCGAAGCCGCTCCTTCCGAAGCGGTCCCCTCCGAGGCACCTCATGTTGCCAGCGGCGGGATTGGTGGCGAGCGCGAAGCCACTTATCAACAAAACGGGCAGAGCGCGGTAAATGATCGTGGTCGTGTCCCCGCAGACGACGTAACAGAACAGGTCGGATGGGCACCGGAACCTCACTCTGGTCCTATCGAGTCCGCAGTGCGTGGTGGGGCGTATTGGGCAACCGACCTCGCGAACCGGAACGAGGATCCACCAACGTTTCTACTGAGCGACCATAGCGCTAGCATTTACGCGGAGCCGTTTGTGATCACCACCGGATTGCTCCCGAATAACTGTGTCACTGTCACGAGCCCGCGTTGGAACAAATACGTTAGATGGACCGATGACGGCGAGATCGTTCTCTCAGACATAGACTCCTCAATTGAATGGGATGGTATCTGGCCCGACGATCAGAACTATTTGAGGTTTTCCTATTCGGAACCTGTCTTTGGGTGTTTCAGGCTTCAGATAGCAGATCAACGGACTGTGAAATACATTTACGACCTGGAGCAAAATTTTCTCTTGGCTCTTCCCCAAGTGGACGACTTTAGCCTATTCAAAAAAACGTGGGAGTAGCAGCCGATATTGCTGCGACTTCGCTGTGCCCTACGCGGCGTCGGCGAAATGACACGGACTTCACAAAAGTCTTTACAGGTTAGTCCGATATCGAGATTGGCGGGCGTTCCCTATCGGAACGCCTGCTATCGCCGTCTTTGCCCGGCGACTTCGCCCCGCTTTTGGGCCGCGTCAAACTCATCGGCAAGCCGCCGCTTGGCGATGGGAATCAAACCGGCCGGCTGCGTCAGTTGGTTAGAACAACCACCCTAGAAACATCACAATCAGAAAGAGCCCCACTAATCCAGTAGCCCATGAACTCATGGTCGGGCTGGTGTTCTGGTTGTCTGATTTTCGTTTGCCGATCTTTGAGGAAGCGCTAACCCCGGTCCCGGGGATACCAGCGCTGACTCGCTGCCCCGACGTCGCCACTGTGTAACCAGCAACCTTCGGACCAACCCGAACGCTAGCGCCCTTTCTGCTTATGTTGAGCCGGAGCCCCGGCGCGAGTTTAAACGATTTTCTGAACCGCAAAGCCATGCAGGTTCCCCCCCATTAACAACCCCTGAATAGTCGCTGCTCTGGGAGCCTGCCGCAAGTTAGCAAATTGACGGATCGCTGGGTGAATGCCGGGATGATATTAGCTGCCTTTACCCGATATTCCGTTATTCTTGTGGCGAACGCTCGTAAGGCATCGAGAACTCTGCGGGGTCGCCCTATCTCGCTGCTTTTAGATATAGGTATAGATCAAATGCGAAGCGCTCTCTTCAAATTTGTTATTCTAGCGATGATTGTGGTTCTTTCGCCGACGGCCATTGGCTTTTTTCATAGTTTCGGCTGCATTGACCGAATTACTGACGAAAATGTTTTGCAGGCGGCGAAGAGCGCTTATCTCGAGCGGCTAATCCAAACTAAGAAGGCCGACATAGGCGACAAGCACACCTCGGCATCGAGATCGCTGACCGTCTCGCCATCTTCTTGGATGTGTCAGCCAGACGCGAATAGTGCTTTTCTGCCCGAGCATCTCAGCGATCGTTGCGTAGTCCTTGCCCATCTCGCGCAGAATGGTTGCGACGGGTGTGTCTGAGGCCTCAGCCAGAACCAGGTTGACGGTGCGCCCTCGTCATCGCCAAGCCGTGGCCGGATGCCACGAAGCGATAGATAGCCGTTGATACCACGCGCTGCCGGGTTTCACCCCTCGCAGCTTTCCGTCCTTGCTGCGGCCGGTACGCTGGCGGAGGGGCTGTGGAGATTGAGTGTGCCCTCCCGGCCCAATGTTGCATCCTTCTTTTAAACTCCGCCCAGGTCGTCGCCGGCCGGGTAGGGTCATCGAATGGAACCAATCCCGGTCATTGCCGTTGTAAGCAAGGGAGTCCCACCATGAGCAACGCCCGTCAGGCGCGAACGAGATGGTGGTGGTCCCCGAGGAGAACGCACATGGATCTCACAACCCTTCTCATAATCGTTGTGATACTTCTTTTGCTAGGCGGCGGCGGCTGGTACGGCCGAGGACGCTGGTATTAAACGACGGCCTACGTGGCACGCATCACTGGGTTGACGAGCGCTCCGGCTAACTGAGCGCGGCGGGATGGCGATGTCGTTCCAGTCAGTTTTTGCGTTCCATCGATTCCATTATCGATCCGCTATGCGCAGTCCAAGGCGGTAGGTTTGCTTCGGTGCGCCGACGATTTATGCTGTCGAAGCAAAATGTTAGCATCACCTGACCGTAGACGACGGCAACAGATAGACCCCAGTCGCGTTGGTACAGGGCCTGAAGGCGGCCAACAAACCCCTCTGTTTAGAGGTTAGTGTCGCCCTTTCGATGTCTTCGCCAGCATCTCGCTCAGTGTTGCCGCCGAGAGCATGGATTCGGCCAAAAGCTTCTTGAGCTTCTGGTTCTCTTCCTCCAGTGCTCTCAATCTTTTGGCATGGAGACCGACATTTCCGGACTGCAAGGATTGCCACCGATAAAAGGTCGGCTCGCTGATGCCGTACCTGTGGCAAACATCTGCCACCGTCACCCCGGCTTGGTGCTCCTTCAGAATACCGGTAATCTGGTTGTCGTCGAATTTTCTCTTGCCCATCACCGCCTCAGTCCTCGCGAAATGCTCTGTTGAAACTGTCGAGGAGTGGTCTGATGGCATAGAGCGCCACGCTGCTTTCGCCCGTTTCGATTAGTGTCTGTGCGGGCATGCCCGCGACCAGTTCGACATCTCTCATTTTCGCCAGCCGCTCGTCCGTTACACGGATCGTCGCGGCAAAGTAGGGCTGGCCGTTCTGCGTATCGATGAGCCGGTCCGCTGAAACATACTCGACCCGGCCTTTCAGGAGTGGAACGCGCCGCTGATTGTATGGAAGGAGATGAACCTGTGCCTCGAGCCCCGCATGGACGAGATTGATGTCTTCCGGCCTGACATGGGCAGACACGACAAGGCGATCGGCGCCTGGCAGAAGATCGACCAGCGGTTCACCCGCGCCGATCACCCCACCAGCGGTGTGGACGCGCAGGTTCATGATCGTTCCATCTTCGGGAGCGCGGATATAGGTCCTTGAAAGCTGGTCGTCGATCGCCCGCAAGCGCTCGCGCAGTTGCATGATCCGGCTTTCCGTCTCGCGCATGCCTTGTGCGACTTCGCTCAACCGGTCGCTCTCAAGCTTTGCGAGATCGGCCTGTGACCCGCTGATCACCTGGTAAGCGCGGGAGATCTGCGCCTCCACTTCACCCTGCTGGCCATCAAGGTCTGCCCTTTCCCGCTGGAGGTTGAGAAGCCTGCTTTTTGTTTCCAGTCCTTTGGCGTTAAGGGTCGTAACCTGATCCAGTTCCTGCCGAGAGATCGCGGCTCTGTCGGCCAGCGCCGCCTTCTGCGCGCCAAGTCCGACAATTTCCTGCCGCACCTGCGCGATTTTTTCATTGGCGATCTGAATTTCCGCCTGCATGACCCGGCGACGGGCTTCGAAAATTTTCTGTTGCCCAATCAGAATCGCGCCGACCAAGGGATATTTGGCCATTGCTGCCCTGAGATTCCCAGGATAGGCGACATGGTCGCCGCCCGTCTGCTCCGCAAGCAGGCGAGCGCGGCTTCCTTCGGCCTCCCAAAGTTGCCCTTGAATGCTGTCGCGCTCCGAGCGAGACTTCGTATCGTCGATCTCGATTACGATTTGCCCGGCCATGACAGCATCGCCGTTTTTGACGAGGATCCGCCGCACGATCCCGCCTTCCAGATGCTGAATGGTCTTGCGGCTGGATTCCGGTTCGATGACGCCCGATGCGACCGCAGCGCTTTTCAGCGGCGCCAGAACCGACCAGATCCCCAATCCGACGATGAAGACCAGGATCAACAGGTTGCCCGTCCAGACAACGCCTCTGAGCCCCGGCATGGGCGAGGAGGGCGCGGGTCCGCGTTGTTTCGCCTCGATCACCGGCAAATAGGCCGTCCGTTGCTTGGCCAACCGCCGACCCGTCCTTGGCGAATTTGAAAATTTCGCCGGCGTTGCGTCCAGTTGAACAAGGGTCATGGCGGCGTTTCTCCCTACGTTCCTGTTCGAGACGGTGGTTGAAGATAAGTTTCATAAATTCGCTCACTGTCGCCGACGGCAGCCACAGTCCCGTTACGCATGATGGCAATCTTGTTGGTGACTGGCAGGATCCCCATCCGGTGAGTTATGATCACGACGGTCATCCCCCTGGATTTCATGCGCTCGATTGCCGCAAACAGCATCCGTTCGCCGTCATAATCCAGGCTCGAATTCGGATCGTCGAGAACGATCAGAGACGGATTTCCATAGGCCGCCCGTGCCAGTCCCAGCTGTTGGCGCTGCGCTCGAAGGAGCAGGTTTCCACCTTCACCGATATCGGTCTCGTAGCCCTGGGGCAGCCGCATGATCGCGTCGTGCAACCCAACCAGCTTCGCGGCATCGATCGCTTTGCCGGGATCTCCTCCGTCCAGCCGGCCGATCACATCCTTGATCGCTCCTCCGAAAAGTTCGATGTCTTGCGGCAGATATCCGACGTGGCGAGTCCCCCCGCAAAGGCGCAGAGCCGAGATATCTACCCCGCCGAGAAGAGCGCATCCGCTCGTTGCTTGCACAACGCCTGCTATGACGCGACCCAGTGTCGATTTCCCTGATCCCGACGGACCGATGAGCGCTATGCAATCGCCGGGCGCGAGGCGCAATGTGATGCCTGTCAATATCGGCCGATCGGCGAATGGCTTGATATAGCTGACGTTATCGAGAACGAGGCCGTTGGGTTCCGGTATCGGCACCATTCGGCCGTCGCGTTCCGATGCAACTGCTATCAGCATTCTGTTCAAGCGACGGAAGGCATTGCGCGCAAACGTAAAGGAGCGCCATGCACCTATTGCCCCCTCGATTGGTGCAAGCCCGCGCCCGAGCAGCAGGCTCGCAACGAAGATGATCCCGGGACTGCCGCTGTTTATGAGCACCAGCCATGTCGCCGATCCCATCATGAGGATCTGTGCGAGCGTGCGGATCGATTTGGAGAAACCAATAATGATCTCCGTGCGATGCATCGCGATGTCCTGCGCCCTTCTGGCCATTTCTGCATCGCGATAGACGATCTGCGCTGCGCCATCCTGCATGCCCATTGCCCTGATGACCTCGATGTTTTTGAGGGCGGTCGCAAATCTGAGATAGCTCATCGAAAGGGCAAGATTGGCGTGGGCAAGCGGCTCTCGCGTCGCCAGTTCCGTCAGGAACGCAAACAGCAGAAGTGCAACTGCGCTCAGAAGACCGATGGTCCCAAGCAGCGGATGAACGAGAAAGAGCAGGAGCAGGAAGACCGGCGCCCAGGGAACGTCAAAGAAAAGCGAGCTGGCCGGTGAATCGAGAAACTGGCGTAATGCGGCCAGGTCCCTGTAGCACTCCGTGGCGGCTCCCGTATCGGCGCGAGTGGCATATTCGAATGATGCGGTGAGCACCAGGGGCCGCAGCCTGTGGTCCAGCCAGCTGCCGATGCGCGAAAGAGCTGCCCTGCGCACGATATCCAGCGTGGACCCGACCAGCACGGCGATGGCGATGATCATCGTCAGCATCAGGAGCGTGTCGGCGCTTCTGCTCGACAGGACCCTGTCATAGATCTGCAGAAGATAGATGGACGGCGCCAGAAGAAAGAGATTGTAGCCGCAGCTATAGAGGAAGACCAACCCGAAGGCTCCGGCACAGGCTCGGAGCGCGACAACGAGCTGTGTCTGCGGGCGCAATGGCTTTATGGAAATCGTTGTCATTATCAGCTCTCGCTGGATTTGATACTGACGAGAAAAGACTGCGTGCTGGTTCAGCAATTCAGGAGGGTCGCCAACCGAAACCGGCGACCCTCAGAGTTTGAGTTCATGAGCCGAGATGGTCGACGTCGATATGGCCGAAGGCGTTTATGAAGTGATCGAGAGAATTGTTCACCGTCGTCGTTTCAGGATCCGAGTGAACCAATGCTGACGAGATGTCGCCGCCGAGAGCGTTGTTCCCATTACCGCCGTTGCCGCCGACGCCGGCGAGGATGGTGGCATGCTGATCGGCCACGAGCTGCGTATATTGTGTCGCGGTCGTAGCCGCATTCACGGAGGCCGTGTCGCCGCCGCTCGAGTTTCCTTGGCTGCCGTTGGAGTGGGAATCTCCCCCCGCGCCGCCGTCGCCGCTGTTCGTGATCTTCGCCAGGAAGCCGTTCTTGGCCTGAGCAAAGCCACCGTCTCCGCCACTGCCGGCGTCCCAATCTGCCTTCTGCCAAACGTGATCGCCATTGTGCAGATGGGTATCTGCCCCGTAGACCGTTTGCACGGGGTCTACATATGCAACCGGGTTGTAGTTGATGTTCCCATCGTTGTGGCCATCACCGCCGTTGCCGGCTTTCGCGTCACCGGCATCCGGGTTGTGGAGTTGAATCGTGTCAGATATCTGTGGAATAGGCATTGATGTCACTCCTTCTACTTCGTTTCGTCAACGTTACTTTTACGGCGTGGGTATCCAGCATGTCACCGCCAGCCAATACAACCGCAATCGAATAATGCCTGCGATTTAATCTGTGAACTATCTAGATATTCGGTGATGTCCATTCGGATATATACTTGCAGGCGACGGAACATTATTTAGGATTAGTACGAAGTGATTTGCGGCCGGATGGCATGGTCATGATCATGTCTGCGACCTCGTCGAAGCGACGCCGTTTTTCGGAGCAACGGCCACCCAAGCGAACCGGCTGCATTCCGGGGTTCTGATCAGGCTGCGCTTGGCGCAGGAGACCCCGCTTGGAGGTGAAACGCTTTCATGACCCGCCGCGAGAACGAGTGTGCAAGATGTAGGGCCTCTAACCCAAACGGGGATTGAGTGCTTGCAAACTCGCGCAACGGGGGCGCCGCGGCCATGACAGCCAAATGGCTACAGTACTAGCCGATGAGATGTAGACGAATTGCAGGCTCTGCTTTTCCGGCGTTCAGATGCACAATGCCTGAACAATTCAGGCTGCATAGCGCCGCACGCTCGGTGGCCGTGCGGTTGACCGCGAATGGAGACGGTAATGGCGGAAACTCGTTCCTCATTGGAAGACTTGCCCAAGGCGGGCACCGATCAACACCTCGCCTCCAACTTGGCCGCGGGGCATCTGGCGCTGATGCCGACCTGGCTTCCATTGGATGTCGCTTCCGGTCCAAGCTATAATTCCGCCGGCAGCGGTGGCGATGGAATAAGCGAAGGCGTGATCAGCAGCAATTCATTGGCCGTCTTCATGCCGTCCAATGCCGCTATTGCAGGACCTCATTCGGGTGCCGACGCTTTCCAAGGCAACGATGCGCTCATCAATCAGCATCCCACCGAAATGGCTGGGATAGGCGGGAATGGTGGAAGCGGCAATGTTGCCATCGGCAGCGGCGATGGCGTCAATCATGCCGGCACCGGCGGCAACGGGCTCTTCTACGGTGGACTGGTCAGCACCGAAGTCGCGCTGTTTGCCCCCGTCAATACCGCCGTGGCTGCAGGCCCTGGCGCGGAGGCTCACGCCGACCAATCGAACAACGCCCTGTTCCTGCAGGGCGCGACCCAGATCGGCGGCATGGGCGGCTCGGGCGGAGACCATAACGTCGCGGGCCATGGCCCGTCGATGAGCCCGGGAACTGCGCTCACATTGACCGGCGACTTTTATGCGGGCCACGGCGGCGATGGATATTTCGTCGGCGCTATGGTCGACGTGAGTATCGCCATCTTCTCACCGATCAACATCGCCGTGGGCGCTGCGGGCGGCTCGGCGGAGGCCCATCAGACGAACAATGTCATTTTCGATCAGGGCGCTGTGCAGATCGCAGGCATCGGCGGCAATGGCGGTGGCTTCAACCTGTCTTCAGACACGATTTTCACCGGCAACCATGCGGGCGGCGGTGGTGGGGACGGATCGTCAACCGGCAGCATGGTCGATGTCAATTTCGGCTATTTCCATCCCATCAACATTGCCGTTCCCGCCGGCGGGACGGCGGACGCCCAGCAGATCGATCATGTTCTCTATGACCAACACGCGCTCCAGTTGGCCGGCATCGCGGGCCACGGCGGAGAGGGCAACCTCACAGACGCCCATTCGGCTCTCGTAAACGACATTCTGGACTTCATGCACAGCTAGCAGATGGACTCCACCTGTAGCGGAGGCTCAACTGCACGAATCCGTTCTTCGTGCGATCTTTCAAGCCATATTGTTTCCGCCGCCCGGCATTCGCCTCCTTGGCCGCCATGGCACTGAACGGCGGGCTCCCTGAGATGCTGAACCTTCCACCATGACCTCATCAGCATTGCCGCCGATTTCGGCCGCCAGGGGCCCTGACCCTGTCCGGCATCTGGCGGTGCCGGCGCAGTGCTGCCTGAGCGAAACAACTGGTATTAACGCGTCATTAGAGCGCCGTTTTACTAATCATAACGGGTAATCAGCGATCTCAGGCTTTTGTTTCTTTTCGCGTTTGTCATTTTGCTGCCGGGTCTGCGACTGTTTTGAATTGAGATATGGAAACAAAGCCCGGCCGATCGGCAGTTCGTTCTATCCAATGACTCTTTCCTAAATGGGTCTGTCGCAGATCGGTTGCATTTACAGTAGCTTTGAAAGCTTTGTTGACCCCCCTTGCCGTACGTGAATTCGGCGAAGGCTGGAAAGTCTGCAGCGACAAGTCGAACCAGCAAGCCTACACGAAAAATCTCTTAAATGTTCTCTGCAAGCCCAGTTATCTATCGATGAAATCTTATAGACTATAAGAATTATCATGAGAGATCAGACTATTGATATCTGAAATACACTCACTTTTTATCATGACATGTAGTGAGAACAGGAATAATATAATCAGCTGTTGCGTTGCAAATACTCTTGGGGAGCACGCAAGTGTCCGACATTGATAGAACTAGGCGCCGTACGGGGCGCAATGCACCAACTGTGATCATCGTTGAGCATTCTACATTGGCGCGCACCACCGTGGTGAAGCTTCTTGAGCGTGAACTCACCGGGTGGAACGTTATAGATCTGATCTCGACCGAGAGTCTCGATCGAGCTCTTGGAGCTGAGGTGCGTTTGATTGTATTAGGTCTGGCCGGCAGAGGTGTTGAGAGCACCAGCCTGCGGGATGATCTCGCGGCGATTGCTGCACGTTTTCCTGAGGCGCCTGTCACGTTGCTCTCAGGTACGGATGACGCCATCATAGCCCGTCAGGCGCTCAAGATGGGCATCCGCGGCCTTTTCTCGACTTCACTTCCCATTGACATTGCCCTTGCCGGTCTTCGCCTCGTTCTGGCAGGAGGAACATTTTTCCCGCAGCTATTGGGAGCTGGTACAAACGACTCGAGCGAGCATAGTCCGGCCCGAAATGATGCCGAAAAGAGCTTGGATGATAGGACGCAGTACTTGGCGTTTGCTGATTTCACTCCCCGGGAAGCGGATGTCCTCGCAGAGTTGCAATGCGGCTGTTCAAATAAGGTAATTGCAGGAAAACTCAATTTATCGGGGCATACGGTGAAGATGCATTTGCAACACATTATGCGCAAGTTGCAGGCGCAGAACCGCACTGAAGTGGTTGCCCGCTTGATTCAAAGAGCCGCCGGTGGGCCCGACGTCTCGCCGAGTTAGGCAGTGTCCAATTGCTGATTGCCATGTTGGCGTTCTGAGCAACGATCTTCGGCAGGGGCTGCATCAAAGCCTGTCAGCGGATATCCCATAATCTCGCATCAGGGTTTGTCGCCCGCCCTATAGAACCTCAACGAGCCGCATTTCTTGACCCCACACGGTCCATCGTCGGTTGCCAGTTATCAAACCGGTACCGCGTCCGTCTCGGTCGCCCACCGCTGCAGAGAGGACGGGGAGACGCAGAGCAGGCGTATGCCCATTTGCGGTGGAAGATCGATACCAGGAGCGGGCGGCCCCATTCTCGAGGTCGGCGATCGCGGGCGCAGCTGCCCGAACCGCCTTGTTACGGAAGACCTGGCTGAAGACGGAAGGCAAGTATGTTGACGAAATCCCCGTGCTTGCGCTAACGTTAGCAAAAATGGAGGTCCCAATGAAGATTGTACGCTACCAGTCAGCCGATGGAATTCACTACGGGGTCGAAAGCGAGGGCGGGATCGAGCGGATTATTGGCGATCCCTTCCAGGCAATCGAGCGAACCGGGCAGATGGATTATCTTTACGACGTCCGCCTACTATGCCCGGTAGAGCGGCCTCGCATATTTGGGGTCGCGTACAATTACCGGCAGCACACCGACGAGTCCGGAAAGGAGCAGCCGACGCTCCCGGTGCTGTTCATGAAGCCAAGCACGGCAGCCAGCGGCAACGGAGATGCCATTGAATATCCAAGTGATGGCGAAATCGTCCACTACGAGGCGGAACTGGTCGCCATCATAGGCAAAGGCGGACGCCACATTCGCAAGGAACATGCCTTGCAGCACGTCCTCGGCTACACATGTGGCAATGATATCAGTGACCGCATTATACAGCGGCAGGAAAGCAAGTTCGGTTGCCTGCTGGCGGGTAAGGGCTATGATACTTTTGCGCCGATGGGTCCGGCTATTACAACAGATCTCGATCCGACGAACCTTGACGTCATCCTTCGTCAGAACGGCACCGTCAAACAGGCGGGGAATACGCGAGACCTCGTCTACTCAGTTGCTGACATCGTTGCTTACTTGAGTCGCTTCATGACGCTGCTGGCCGGCGATGTGATCATGACCGGTACGCCTGCAGGTGTCGGTCCGATCGTTCCCGGCGACGATCTTGAGGTGGAAATCCCCGGTATCGGTGTTTTGAAGAATCCCGTGGTTCCTGCGCCGCATTAAGTAGTCACGAGCGGCGATTCTTCCCAAAAAACTTTGCATTTACACGGCGAAAATTTGGGTTGACCTTAAGTTTTCAAGTGTTATTAATGCTAACGTTAGCATTTGTCCAAGGGCCGGTTTTGACCATAGGCCTTCGGGCAGGAAGATTTGCGAAGACAAGCTGAGGGCGGAGAAATGGCACGAGTAAAATATATCCCGAATACCGAACTGGCCGAGACGCAACCCACGCTCAATGAGCGCCTGCTGAAGGAGAGGAAGGTTCCGACCGGAAACATTTTCCTTGCGCTCGCCAATGCTCCCGCGATCCTCGACGACTTCTTGACCTACGCAAACGCGGTCCGGGCTGCTGACCTCAGCCCGAAGCTGCGTGAGATGGCGATCCTTACGGTCGGATACTGCACAAATTCCGAGTACGAGGTGAAGCATCACCATTCTCATGGCCTCAAGGCAGGCCTGACGGAAGAGCAGTTTCAAGCAATTCCGGACTTCGAGACCTCGAGCCTTTTTAACGAGCAGGAAAAGGCTGTGATGGCCTTTGCCAAGGACTCCACGCTGCACGTCGATGTTTCCGATGAAGTGTGGAACGGGATTGCAAAGTTCCTGTCGGAGAAGCAGCTTGTCGAACTCGCAATCAACGTCGCCTGGTACAATTCCGGTGTTCGTCTCATGGGCGCGTTGAAAATCGACCTTGAGGAAGGGTACCGGTGAGCAAGCGGGCGGCGTGGAAGCGGCGTCCGCCTCGGCTTGCCGCATAGTTTTGGCGGCGTCTCATCAAGATCATTCCAGAGCTTTCAGCGTCCGGCCTTGGGATATGAGATGAATCGCAGCCAATCAAAGAGAGGTGCACGTCGCCGGACGGGCGCCTCTCTCTGATTTGGCGGCTTGCTGCGGCAGATCACGGAGCGCTCGTGCTGCCGCGAATGACCAGCTGGGGCGGAGAGATGAAGCTGTAGGGCTTGCTTAGGTCGCCCTTGTTCTGAAGATGATGCAGGAACCAAAGCCCACAAGCCGTTGCCAACTCCGAAACAGGCAACTGGACTGTCGTAAGTCCCGGCCCCCACCACCGATACCCAAGTTCATCGCCAAACCCGATGACGGAAATGTCGCGGGGAACGCGCAAAGCCTGGTCCTGTATTTCATCAATGACTCCGGAAGTGTTTTGTACCGCACCGATCACAAGCGCCGTCGGTCGATCCTTTAAGGAAAGAAGGCGACGCACGGCCTCCCGTCCGAATTCGGGTGACGAAGGCGCGCCCAGTTCCTCATGAACGGTGATCGTGTGGCCGGAGCTCTTCACCGCATCCCGGAAACCCTGCACGCGGGCTGCGCCAGTGGGAAGCTCTTCCGTGCCGCCGATATAAGCGATCCGCTTGTGACCTTCATTGATGATATGTTCAGTGCTTTCGTAAAGCGCCCGTCTGTCATCAATCCCAAACCATTGTTCGCCGAGCAGAGGTGCCTTTCGCAGTAGTTGGATGTGAGGCGTCATCTTCAGGATTCGCGCAGAATCGGGATGAGGTTTTGCGCTCGGGACCAGAATGATCCCGGCGACGTTGACGCTTGTGAGTTCCTTGATGTGGCGAAGCTCGTGCATTCTGTCGTCATCGGTTTCACACAAGGTCAGCTGGTAATTCGCTGAAAGAAGGCACCGCGAGAGAGCATGGGCAATAGTTGAATAAAAGCTGTTCCGGATATCTGGGACGATCAGCCCAACGAGATTGCTCTGAACCCCACGCATCATGCGTGCGGAACGATTGGCAACGTACCCCGCTTGAGTTGCCGCTTCGTTCACCTTTCGCTTCATCTCGACGCTGATGCGTCGATCGTCGGCAAGAGCGCGACCTACGGTTGAAGGTGAAACTTGCAGTGTGGCGGCGATATCTTTAATTGTTACCATTGTGCTTGGCTCGAATGATCACTTTCGCCAACGATAGCATTGACGCCCCGGTTGTCAAACTCCGAAATCGCAAACGATTATGCCAAATCGACGTGCTCGAATTTTCGCCCCTGATGCATCGGTGCGATGATCAAGATGCGTTTATAAATTTCTATATTTTCAAACTGTTGATCTAAAATTTTAGATATTTTACCTGGTGTCCCCGGCGCTCGCAGAAGGACCCGCCAACGAATTAACCTGCGGAATGCTGTTGACACGGAGGCTTCGTTGTGGGACGAATATTTGTGCTAACGTTAGCGCAAATGGGAGGAGGCATAACGTATGGATGGTCTGGTATTCCTGGAACCGATCATCGTATCCACAGAAGGACGTGGATGCTGATGACCCTTGCTCTTTTCTTGCAATCCGCTGTTGGTGGCGTCTTGCTGGGTGGGATCTATGGCCTGCTGGCGATGGGTCTCAGCCTGAGCTGGGGCTTGTTGAAGCTGGTGAACCTCAGTCACTTCGCGCTGGCGTTCCTTGGCGCTTACCTGACCTATCAGTTTGGCACCGTTTACGGCGTCCCGGCATATTTGAGCGTTCTGGTGATCGCGCCGCTGTTTTTCGCACTCGGCGTTGCGCTGCACAGTGTGTTCGTACGCTTTCAGGTGAAGGAATTCGCGTCTCTCCTGGTGACGTTCGGCGTCACGATCCTGATCGAGTCGCTGATCCAATGGATCTGGTCGGCTGACTTCCTTCGTTATGAAACACCCTATGCCCAGACCACCATCCGGCTCGGTCCGATCTTTGTGCCCGTGCTGGATCTTTCCGCCTTTGTTTGCGCCGGGGTGCTTGCTGGAGCGGCGTGGTACGCGTTGAACAAGACCATGCTCGGAAAGGCGCTGCGTGCTGCCGCCCATGACGCCCCCGTAGCGTCAGCCTTCGGCATCAATTCTGCTCGCGTGTCATATATTCTGGCTGGCCTTTGCTCTGCGACAGCGGGCATCGCGGGTGTTTTCGTCGCCCTGATCGGAACTTTGGCACCATCTCAAATCGAGGCCTGGATAGGGGTCGTATTTGCCGTCGCCATCATTGGAGGATTGGGCAGCCCCATCGGTGCACTGGGCGCCGGAATGCTGATTGGCGTGGCTGAAAGCCTTACCATGTCCGTTGTGAATCCCGCTTGGGCGCCGCTCGTAGCATTCAGCGTGCTCATCGTCATCCTCTTGCGCAAACCGGTGATTTGACTATGAAAAAGCTTCTAATCACGGCGCCTATCGTAGCGGTCCTGGCCCTGCTGCCTTACCTGGGAATGGCGGATTACTACCTTTCCTATCTGTACATCATCTTCTTCTGGGTCGTGCTGGCGACGAGCTGGGGCATCCTGAGCGGTTACACGGGTTACTGGAGTTTTGGTCACGCAGCATTTTTCGGGATTGGTGTCTACACAACCGCCACGCTGACGACGCAGTTGTCGTGGCCTTTCGTCGCGACGATACCTGCTGCAGCGCTGCTGGCGGCCGCGATCGCCGCTCTGATTGGCTTGGTTGTCTTTCGTTCCGCAGCTCTGCGCGGTGAGTTCTTCGCGCTGCTGACGCTGTCGGTGACGTTCGTTGTCGCGGCCATTGTGTCAAACACCTCGCTGGACTCGGGCACAGGCGTATTCCTCTCGGGGATCGAAATCCCGATGATCGGTGTGACGGCGTCCGGCTCCCTTTACATGTTCGGGCTTATCGCGGTTCTTGCTTCGCTGGCGACATCGTACTTCATCTTTCACAGTAAATTCGGTCAGGGCTTGCTCGCAATCCACGACGATGAAGACGTTGCAGAGGTGAAAGGCGTTCCGACATTTCGCTATAAGCTGATCTCGTTTGCGATTTCGTCGGCACTTGCAGGCGGAATGGGTGCGATTCACGCCGTATATGTAGGCTACGTCACGGTTGGCGAGACGTTTGCGGTGACCGTTCCTCTCTATGTCGTGCTCATGAGCATCCTCGGCGGCGCTCGCCATTGGGCTGGGCCTGCGATCGGCGCGGTCATCATCACCGTGTTGCAGAGCGCTATCGTCAGCGGCGCTCATGCGGAATTCGGCCGTGCCGGCGTTGCTCTTGCGCTGATAGTTGTAATCCTGGTGCTGCCGTCCGGCATCGTCCCCAGCCTTATTCGGAGGTTTGCCGACAGGCGCGGCGGAACTGGCGCACCGGAGACGGCTGCTCAGGCCGTTACCCAGTTCGCGCCTCTAGCCGCAGCAGGTTCCGGTCCGGTGCTTCTCAAATGCGAGAATGTCACCAAATCGTTCGGTGGTATCCGCGCCTTGACTGGCGTGACGCTGGACGTTTGGCGGGGTGAAATCCTGGCTCTGGTTGGGCCGAATGGCTCCGGCAAGTCCACATTGATCAACATGATCAGCGGCCACTACACCATGACCTCCGGTACGATCACATTGGAAGGCGAGGAGATTTCCGGTCGGTCACCACATCTGATCGCGCAACAGGGCGTGGCGCGGACATACCAGATCCCGCGCTTGTTCGATAATCTGACTGTCCTCGAAAACGTTCAGCTCTGCGCGAAATTTGGTAGCGCAGATGGCATGGGCGCGGCTGTGGTCGACGCAGTTACTAGGGAGGCGCTCGCCTTTACCGGCCTGGCTGAGAAGGCCGGCGTGCTCCCCGCAGCATTGAACCTGCATGACCGAAAGTTTGTCGAATTCGCGAGAGCGCTGGCCGCAAAACCGCGTCTGCTTCTGCTCGATGAGGTGCTCTGTGGCTTGAATCCGGCCGAGGTCGACCACGCGGTTGAAATGATCAAGCGGATCAAGGCTGGCGGTACGACGATCATCTTCGTTGAACACCTCATGCGGGCGGTTGTCGCTTTGGCGGACCGCGTCGCGGTACTGGATCAAGGCAAGGTCCTGGCGCTTGGGCATCCAAGCGAAACGATGAGAGATCCCGCTGTGGTCAGCGTATACTTGGGGGCCAGTCATGCTGCTTGAGGTCGATAAGATCGAGGTCGGCTACGGAGATGCGATTGCTCTGTGGGACCTGTCTATCAGTGTAAAACCAGGCGAGATCGTTTCGGTCGTCGGTCCGAACGGGGCAGGGAAGAGCACGCTGGTCAATGCCATCGCCGGAATTCTCCGGCCGCACAAAGGAAAGATCGTTATCGAGGGTAACGACGTTTCCAAGGTGCCGAGCCATCGGGTCTGCGATTACGGCATAGCAGTGGTCCCGGAAGGGCGCCGTCTCTTCACGGCGATGACGGTCCTCGACAATCTGTTGCTCGGTGCCTACCGCTCGGTCGCTCGGGCGGAGCGCGACGCCACGCTCGCTGAGGTGTTTCAGCTTTTCCCTATTCTGAAAGAGCGCCAGGATTCGTTGGCGGGCTCCTTGTCGGGTGGGCAGCAGCAAATGGTTGCGATCGGCCGTGGCCTGATGGCCAAGCCGCGCGTCTTGCTCATGGACGAGCCGTCGCTCGGGCTGTCGCCTTTGATCGTCGGGGAAATGTTCAAAATCATCCAGATGATCAATGAGCGAGGCGTAGCGGTGCTGCTCGTCGAGCAGAACGTGAACAAGGCGCTAGAAATTGCCCATCAGGCCTACGTGATCGAGCAAGGCCGCGTAACGGCCTCCGGAGCGCCGGAGGTTCTTATCAATGATCCAAGCATCAGGGAGGCGTATCTTGGTATCTGAAAATTCGAACGGGAGAGTTCCCTTACATCTCCGGCGCGTCGTGACGGAACACGGCAGTCAGGGTGCTGCCCGGTTCGCCCAGGACGGCGCCGTTCCCCGCACAGACATATTCAGGACGATCCCTGGATTGGTATCGCGGATGATCTGGTCGACTTCGACGTCCACGGCCATTCCATTCAACGGAACCGATCCAACTCCGCTGGTCACAAGCTTCGTTCCGGAGCCCGGCGAAACCCGCTTCCTAGTGCTAACGTTCCCACCAGATGCCGTTTTTATGTCTCCGGATTTTGATGGTCCGGCGGCACTCGCGGAGAACCTGGCGGTCAGTCCAGGTTTGGCCGAGCGCTTCGAGCCGGATGGCAAACATCAAACTCCCACCGTCGATTATGGAATTGTTCTGGACGGCGAGATCTGGATGGAACTCGACGGTGGCAATGAGACCCATTTGCGCCAATTCGACGCCTTCGTACAGAACGGAACGCGTCACGCCTGGCGAAACAAGAGCGACAAACCGGCAACCATCGCCGTGGTGCTGGTTGGCGCACGGACCCCCGATATGACGGACTATGATGACGGCCTGTGAGGCCCGATGATCCAATTTCAATCTGACCTTGTGGACCAACTGAACATGACCAACACCGAAATCCGAAAAGTGCAGGGCCGTCGCGTCTGGGATTCCCGTGGCAGGCCCACCGTTGAGGTAGAGATCGAGCTGGCCTCTGGTGCGACCGGCCGGGCCATTGCACCCGCTGGTGCATCGACCGGCACTGGCGAGGCGCTCGACCTTCGTGACGGCGGCAGCGCCCTTGCCGGCTTGGGGATCAACAAGGCCCTGACTGCCGTCAATGGAGAAATCGCCAAGTTGCTGGTTGGCCGGAATGCCAATGATCAAGCCGATCTGGACCACGCCATCATCGAGCTGGACGGCACCCCGAACCGGAGCAGACTGGGTGGAAATGCATCGGTGGCAACATCGATGGCGTTGCTTCACGCGGCAGCGGCTGCGGCCGGCCAACCGATCTGGCGGTATCTCGCGGGCTCCGACAGGGGGATTACGATGCCATTGCCGGAAATCCAGATTTTTGGAGGTGGAGCGCATGCAGCACGCCGGGTAGACGTCCAGGATTTCATGGTCATGTGCCCTGCTGCCTCGACTTTCGCGGAGGCTTTGGAGTGGACCGCTGAAGTCTACCGCGCGGCAGGCGACATTATGAAACGTGCCGGAAAGCTCCAGGGCGTGGCGGACGAAGGAGGCTATTGGCCTGCCTTCACCAGCAATGAAGAAGCTCTCGACGCCTTGGTGCGTTCGATCGAGGCCGCCGGTCTGAAGCCAGGCGGCGAAGTCGCCATATCGCTCGACATTGCGGCCTCCGAATTCGGTCGTGAGGGCAAGTATTCGCTGGCATTGGAAGATCGGCAGCTCGATACGGCCGAGATGATCGACATGCTTGGCGGCTGGTTGAAGGCCTATCCAATCGTCTCTATCGAGGATCCGCTCGCTGAGGACGATCCGGCTGGATTCAAGGAATTTACCGCTCGCTACGGCTCCAAATGCCAAATCATCGGCGACGACTTCTTCGTGACAAACGCGGCGCGGGTAACCGAAGCGATCAAGGATAAAAGCGCCAATGCGGTGCTGATCAAGCCGAACCAAGCGGGCACGATCACAGAGACGTTCGAAGCGCTCTCTGTTGCCAAGAAAGCGGGTTTTCGAACAATTGTTTCGGCCAGGTCCGGTGAGACGGAAGATGTGACGATCGCCCATCTGTCGGTCGGCTGGGATGCCAAGCAGCTCAAGGTCGGATCGTTCTCACGCTCCGAGCGGATGGCCAAGTGGAACGAGGTTCTCCGTATCGAGGAGGCCCTTGGAAAAGAGGCTTCGTTCGCTGGCTGGTCGGCGCTAGACTTGGCTGAAAAGCCAGCCGCGGTTGCTGCTGCAGGTTAGATTTTGGATGGGCCGGTTGCCGGTCGCGCTCAATGACAGGCGTTGACAAAAGAGCCGGCCCTTTTATGCTAACGTTAGCAAAAATAGATGAGGATGACATGCTTCCGGCTGTTAATTTGAAACCTCCCTTCAACATCACGCGCTTCAGCCACGTCGTGCTTGAAGTTAATGATGTGGAGCGTAGCCGAGATTTTTACCTCAATGTCGGCGGACTGATTGAAACAGAATTCGCGGACGGTGTTTCATACCTTCGCGGATTGTCCGAGGCCTGCCATCACAGTCTCGTGCTCGCACCTGCCGTCGGGAAGCCGACGTGCAGGCGGATCGGTTATCGGGTGTTTCTGGAGGAGGACCTCGACAAGGCCAAGTTCTTTTTTGATGAGAAGGGGCTTCCGGCGGAATGGGTCGACGTTCGAAATCAAGGGCGGACCTTGCTCGTCAGCGACCCGTCGGGCGCTCGCATCGAGCTTTGCTCCAGCATGAGTGTCCATCCCCGTAAGTTCCTCGAGGTGCATGAACATCGTGGCGCCCGAGCCCAGGGGCTCGATCATTGCCAGATCATGGTCGCCGATCCGTTGGGTCTAAGCGCGTTCTACGGCGAACTCGGTTTCCGGACTTCGGAATATATCGCGGCCGGCGACAATCTCATTGCGAACTTCATGTATCGCAAAGGTGTCTGCCTCGATCTGGCGTTGGTGCCGGGCATCGGCCCGCAGCTGCATCATTTTGCTTATACGGTTCCCGAAAGCAGCGACATCTTCGCCGTGTGCGATTTTGCCAGTCGTTACGGATATGGGGACAGCGTTGAGCGCGGACCTGGACGCCATGGCCCTTCCGGAGTCCTATTCGTCTACCTGCGCGATCCCGATGGACACCGGGTGGAGTTCTTCAACAATCACTACACCACGATAGACGCGGAATTGGAGCCCATTCGTTGGGACGCGGCAGCCCTTAGCACCAATGTCCATTGGGGAATGCCGGCCGTCTCGAGGTGGTTCTTCGAGGCCAGCGAGTTTACGGGAGTACCGCTGGCGCACCCCGAGAAAATGCCGAACCCTATGACGCTGGAACGCTACGCAGAGGGGCTGGCGAAGAGCTGAGACCTGCCGCCGGCGGCAGAGACTGATGATGACATGCCGGAAGCATCTGGGAGGATGAGATGAGTGCGAATTCCATGATACTGAATAGACGAGCATTCCTCGGGTCTGCAGCCGCAGTAGCAGCTTTCAGCTCGATGCCGAGAGTTTTTGCCCAAGAAGAGCCGGTCCGCGTCGGCGGAACGCTGCCGTTAACGGGTCCGCTTGCGGGCGTAGGCACAATCCACAAGCTCGCCGGAGAAGTGTTCGTCGAGCAGATCAACGCCAAAGGCGGTATTCTCGGACGAAAGGTGGAGTTTGTCCTTCTCGACGACCAATCGCTGCCCGCCAATGCTCGAACGCTCTATGAGCGGCTGGTGACCGCCGATAAGGTCGATCTCCTGATGGGGCCCTATGGCACGTCTTCGATCATCGCAGCAATGGGCGTTGCCGCCCGGTTCAAGAAGATGCTGGTTCAGAGCAGCCTGGGGGACCCCAGTCTCGCCCCATATCCTCTGCAGTTCCCGTCTCTTCCGATCGGGGCCGAGCCGCAATCGACGGATACCGAGGTTGTTCTCGATGCCTATGCGAGCCTGCCGACCCCTCCCAAGACGATCGCGTTCGTCACGAGCAAATTCCCGTCGGCCCTGACGATCGCCAAGGGCGGCCAGCAAGTTGCTGAGAAGCGTGGCATCAAGAACGTGCTGGGCCTTGAATACGAGTTCGGCACGAAGGACTTCGGCGCAATCGCGAACCGCATCAAAGCGGCTGATCCGGACCTGCTGTGGTCCGGTGCGATCGGCATGGAGGCTGTGCAGCTTCTCGATGCAATGAGCCGGATCGACTACCAGCCCAGGAACCAATTCTATCTGTTCCCGGCGCCCGGCCCGACCGCAGCTCACCCCAAGGCGAACGGCTTGACCTCTCTGACCTGGTTTGAAGAGCACGAGCCGTTCCTCACGTATCACGGCGCCCAGGAATTCGTAAGCGCTTATGACAGCAAGGCGAAGGCGGCGGGTTTCCCCTATCCGCGTACGGAGTATCAGGCTGCGGTCGAATATGCTGCGTGGCAAATCCTTGCAGCGGCAGCAGAAGGGGCGGGGAAATTGGACGACGCCGCGATGGCTGCGTGGTTGCGCTCGAATACCGTCGAGACGGTCGTCGGACCAAGGACTTTCGACGGCAAGTTCAATGCCGGGAAGCCATCGACGAAGCTCAAGCAAGTTCAAGGAAAGGATTGGGTGACTGTCTGGCCTGCGGATTTCCGACCGGCTGGGAAGGAGTTCCTGGTCCCCTGACGAATGCCGCTCGGCACTGTGCCGCGCACCTGTCTGAAACTGCAAAAAAATGCATTCGGTCGGGCACGGTCCGACCGATGTCCCTATGGAGGAGTTAATGGTTAAAACTATGATCGCCGCTCGGCTGCATGCTCTGCATCAGCCGATGTCGCTGGATGAGATTCCGATTCCCACGCCCCGGCCCAACGACGTGCTGGTGCAGGTCAGGGCCTGCGGTATCGTGCCCAACATGGCCAACGTCATCAATAATTGGCCAACCTGGTTCCCCCACCAGCCACTGCCGAAGTTTCCGGCTGTGTTTGGTTTGGACCCAGCCGGGGTCGTCGCCGAAGTCGGCGAGGCGGTCACCAATGTCAAGATTGGCGATCGTGTCTATGTAAGCCCTCTCAGATCCTGCGGTTCTTGCAAGGCGTGCCGGTCAGGCAACCGCAGCCAATGCCGCTACTACACCTTGAATGGGTACTTCAGCACCAGCCGCGATGGTCAAAGGATCTTTGATCTTTATCCGTACGGCGGCTTCAGCCAATTCATGACCGCCCCGGAATACTCGCTCGTGTGCCTGCCGGATAACCTCAGCTTCGAGCAGGCCGGCCGCTTCGGTTACCTCGGTACATCCTACGGCGCCCTGAAGAATGCACAGGCTGGACCTGGTCAGGTTTGCCTCATCGACGGGATCACCGGTACGCTTGGTGTCGCGGCAACCAAGCTCGGTCTTGCGATGGGGATCTCCAAAATACTGGGCACCGGCAGAAGCAGGGAATTGCTGGGCCGCGTAAAAGCCATTGCCCCTGACCGCATCGACACCATCGTGCTCGGCGAAGGCTCGACCGGAGAATGGGCGAAGGCCCAAACCGGTGGCGAGGGAGTGGACTTCGTTATCAGTGCGCTGGGCGCGAGAGCCCCCGCCGCGACCGTGGTCGACTCCATGCGCGGAGTTCGTCGGGGCGGCCGCGTGGTTGTCGTTGGTGGCGTCGCAGAAGATGTTCCAGTCGACGTGAAGTGGCTGATGGACGAGCAAGTTCAACTCATCGGCTCGAACTGGTTCAGCGCTGCGCAGGGGCAGGAAATGGCAGACATGGTCCGCACCGGTGTGCTCGACCTGTCGTATCTCGAGCACAAGATCTATCCGCTTGAGCGGGTGAACGAAGCCATATCAGGCATTGGCGAACGCGATGGCGGCTTCAGCAACTATGTGGTCATTCCTCCGGTCCCTGCCTCTTATCAGTAACAATCACCGGCGCCGGCTATCGCCGGCGCATCCCTCGCGCGAGAAGAGAGAACATGTCCAAGAAAGATATCGCGGTCCTGGTCGGAAGCCTTCGTCAGGCTTCGATCAACCTGAAGTTCGCCCGTGCAATGCAGAAAGTGGCGCCCGGCGGACTGAACCTGGAAATCGTGCCGATCGGCGAGCTTCCGCTCTATAACCAAGACTTGGAGACGGAGACGCCGCCAACGGAATGGACATCCTTCCGCGAGCGCATCAAGGCTTGCGATGGCGCGATCTTCGTGACGCCTGAATACAATAGATCCGTACCCGCGGCATTGAAGAATGCGATCGAAGTCGGTTCTCGCCCCTTCGGAAAAAGCGTGTGGGATCACAAGCCCGGTGCGGTGACTGGCGCTTCTCCCGGTCTCATCGGCGGCGCAGCCGCGGCACTTCAGCTCAGGGTTATCCTGACCAACATCAACGTGCCGACCATGCCCCAGCCTGAAGTTTACCTGAGCACGGCCGACAAATTAGTGGGCGATCACGGGGTCTTCCTCAATGAAGGAACCCAGAAGTTCATCGAGAGCTTCCTGGTTGCTTTCGAAAGCTGGGTCGCTCGGTTCTGAGCCGAAGCAGATGTAAAGTCTTTATCTGCCATCGCGGGACCAGCGCGATGGCTTATTATACTCTCTTTTAATGAATGCGCCGCTTTCACGGGCGAAGCCTCAGTTGGCAGGCGAAACCTCAGCGGCCTATGCTACTCGACCGCCCGATGTGACGCGCGCGCCGCTTCGAGAGTGTCATGTCGGTTTTGTCGTGGTGATGGGAATTCTTGCCCGAAAGTCGTTGTTTCGCTCTTCTGACCATTTCACAAGGGCCGCGCGGTTATCGGTGCAGCGGCAAAGAAAAATGCCGCTGCCTGAGGAGTGGGGTTCCGTTATGGAAACCAGGCCTGCGCTACGTCAGCCAGCTTTTGCCGAGGCGATGCGATCAGCGGGATGGCGGCTTTGCGGACCGTTTCGCGCTGGCATTCGTCGGTTATGTATTCGACGGGCGATTTGCCGTCGACCCGGGCGAGGAAGAGAGCGGGCAACAAGCTTGCAGCCCGAGCCTCGAGAGCGTCCCGATCCTCCCAGTCGACCTGATCCAGGTAGGCTGCCGTCAACGCCGCGAATGACGATGCGAGCTCAGATGCTGCCTGTCCGGCGACGACCTTCTTCAACAATAGATGGTTGAGGCAGAAGGCGAGGTCGAAAGCCGGGTCGCCAAACCAGGCGCATTCGGCATCCAGGAACACAGGGCCGTTCTTGCCCAGCAGGATGTTCTTCGGGCTGACGTCGCCGTGGACGAGCGCCAGCTTTGTTTCGGCCGTGCGCTGAACCAGCTCTGCCAGGCGATCGCTGACGAAGGGATGTTTGGCGGCGGTCGCCACCAGATAGGGCTCGAGCCGAAGAGCATAGAAATTCGGTCCAGAATCAAACTTTTCCGACAACCCCGATGTGCGGGCGCTGACGGAATGGATCTGTCCAATTCGCCGGCCCGTTAGCTCTGCCGCTTTTCGGTCAACGCTTCCGTGGAGCAGGTCGGTCTTCCACAGCGGATATTGATCGCCGGGAAGAAACGCCATGGCGAAGATGCCAGACGACGCGTCGTGTGCGAGAGGCGTCGGAACGGCAGAAGGGAAGTGTTGCGCTACGAAGGATATCCAGTTCCATTCGTACACATTTCTCGACACCGGCGCCTGCCAATCGGCGGATACCTTGAGCTTGGGAAGTGCGCGTTTCACGCAGATGAGCCGGCCAGGAAGCTCCACACGGTAGATATCTGAAGAAACACCACCCGTCAGAGGCTTGTAGACCGCCTCCTCGGAAGCGCTCCTCAAACCGCTCTTCAGCAAGAACTCATCGAAAATCGTCATCTCATCTACAGACATGAACCCAGTGTCCTTGCGGCATTAGCGGCGGGGGCTGTTGCGGGGTTGTTCAGGCTTCTCTCCGCAGAGAACCCTGACGACTTCCTCCGCCGCCCGGCGACGCAGCTCGATCAGCGAAGCATCCGAGGAGAAGGCGACGTGCGGAGTGATCATCGCGCCGGGATGAGCGATCAGCTCCTGTGGAACGCGTGGTTCATCCTCGAGGACATCAAGGCCGACGCCGCTCAGAATGCCGGATTCCAAACCCTCGATCACGGCGGCCGTATCGACAACGCCGCCTCGGCTGACGTTGATCAGCAGGCTTCCGCGACGCATCTTCGAGATGGCGTCCCTGTTGATCAGATGACGCGTCGCCGGCGAGAGCGGCGCATGGACGATGACGATATCGCTCGAGGCCAGAAGTCTATCGAAGTCGGCAAGCTCCACATCCACAGGAACATTCGAGGCATGGGGATCATGTGCTCTAACCCGGCATCCGAGCGCCTGCATTTTTGCTGCCGTCGCACGGCCGATACGACCAAACCCAACGATGCCGCAGGTCAGCTCCGAAAGCCTGCGGAGATTTGCCGAAGCCGGGTCCCAGCGCCCGCAGCGAACCTCGCGGTCGAAGTGGATCAGCCCGCGGGCCCAGGCAATCGCAAAACCCACGGCGTGGTCAGACACTTCTGCAACGCAATAATCGGGAACATTCGTCACCCATATCCCCCGCTCCGTCGCTGCATCGACTGCAATATTGTCCAGGCCAACTCCGAGACGAGCAACGATCTTGAGGTTAGGAGACGCAGCGATTGCCGTCTCGCTAACTTGAGCCCAGCAGGTCAGAATCGCGTCCGGCTGATGCTTTGCAGCCAAAGCGTCGATCTCAGCAGGCGGAGACGGCTCGGCCGGACCGCTGACGAGGGTAAGCCCGGCCCGCTCGATTACCTCCCGCTCCACTTTGTCATCCGGCCAGGCGTAGTCCGTCAACAGCACGGTTCGTGTCATGAATTTCCTCCCAATTTTATGCGAACGTTAGCGCAGCGGCTTTGTCAAGGTCAAGAAAAATAGGCTTACGCCATCCACATTGCCGCACTTTACCCGCTGTTTCGTAGCCCTGCTGCAATTCCGTTGATGGTCAGATGCAGCGCCTCTTCAGTGTCCTGATCGCCTTCTCCGGCACGGTGGCGACGAAGAAGGTCGATCTGCATGTGGTTAAGCGGGTCGAGGCAGGGAAAGCGATGATGGATCGACTGCTTGAGTGCCGGATTATTCGCGAGCAGCGAGGCCTGATCCGTTATGCCGAATAGCGCAGTTGTCGTCGCTTCCCATTCGTCTTTTATGCGTGCAAAAATCTTCTCATGGGTGGATGCATCAGGGGTGAGGCCCACATACCGCGCCGCGATCGCCATGTTGGTCTTGGCCAACACCATCTCCATGTTCGCAATCAGTGTCTGGAAGAAAGGCCAGTCCCGGTGCATTCCCTGAAGAATTTGCAATCCGTCGGGGTGTCCGGCCAGCCATTGTCGCACGGCCGAACCGAATCCAAACCAACCCGGCAACATCATGCGGCTCTGCGACCAGCCGAACACCCAGGGTATCGCTCGCAGGTCTTCGATGCGACATGAGGAACTGCGTGAGGCTGGGCGGCTGCCAATGTTCAGTTTTGCGATTTCGCCGATGATCGTTGCTTCCCAGAAGAACCGTTCAAACCCCTCGGTCTCGTAAACCAAACGGCGATAGGCGCCAAAGGCCAGGTCGGATAGTTCCTCCATGGCGCCAAGATATTCGGGATCCGGCTCTTGTGCGTCGGAAGGCAGCAGGGACGCTTCCAGCGTCGCGGCTATAAGAAGTTCGAGATTCCGACGACCCAGTGCCGGATTGGAATATTTCGCCGCAATGACTTCACCTTGCTCCGTCAGCCGTATCGATCCGGCAACCGCGCCAGAGGGCAGGGCGGTGATGGCTTCATAGCTTGGGCCGCCACCGCGGCCCACGGAACCGCCGCGACCGTGAAACAGGCTGAGGCGAACGCCTTCACGCTCAAAGAGCTGGATGAAGGCCGTTTCTGCCTTATACAGTTCCCATCCCGAAGTCAGATAACCGCCATCCTTGTTGCTGTCCGAATAGCCGAGCATAATTTCCTGTTTGCCGCCGAGCGCTTCCACATATGTCCGATAGGCTTCGACGGCCAAAACTGTTTGCATCACGTCATGCGACCTTCGAAGATCCGAGATCGTCTCGAAAAGAGGTATGATGTTCATTGACGCCGCTTCGGGCTCATCGGGCCGGAACAGCCCCGTCTCACGGAACAGGACCATGACCTCCAGAAGGTCGGAAGGGCTTCCGGCCTTCGAAATGATGTAATTGGGGACGCTGACGCGGCCATAGCGCTTATGGGCTTGGGCAGCTTCACGCAGAACGGAAAGCTCCGACACCGTCTCGGCCGAATAGGTCCTGAGCGGTGTAATCAACAGCTGGGAAGACCGCAGTTCCTCGGTGAGCAAGCGGATCTTGTCACTCTCGGCCAACGCCTCGTAACGTGTGCCAGGCCGCACGTTCTCGAAAAGCTCATGAACAACCCGTTGATGAACCTCGGAATTCTGTCTTAAATCCAGACTGGCAAGGTGAAAACCGAAGACGTCCACGGCGCGTTGGAGTCTGCGCAGTTTTCCAGTTGCGATATTTTCTGCGCCATTGGCTGTCAGGGATTTGCTGATCGTCGCCAAGTCTTTGGCGAATTCGGCAGGGCACAGGTAGGAAGGGGCGGCCGCCACAGGTTCGCGAACCAGTTCCGTGCTGCCGAACTTACGCGCCGTGGCCGCCAGGCAAGCATACATGCCCGAGATCGCCAGGCGATATGGCTCGTGTCGGCGCCGCTCCGATCTGTCGGGGGAGTCGGTCGCGAGGCGCTGAAGCTCCTGCGAGACTTTCACATACCGGTCATCCAAGGAAAGTTCGGCGCCAAGGCTGTGCAGTTCGCCGAGATAGAACGAGAAAACTCTCTCACTTTGCAACCGGAGCGCCTCTCTCAGGGTTTCGCCGTTGACATAGGGATTGCCATCCCGGTCGCCACCGATCCAGGAACCCATGCGCAGGAATGGCGGCAGCGTGTCCTCGCCGATACTCCAGGGTGAGTCTCGAAGCTGATCTTCGAGAATCTCGTATACCTCCGGGATCACCCGGAAAATGGTGCTGTCGTAATAGGACAAGCCATTGAGGATTTCATCCACGACCTGAAGTCGCCGTCCCCGAAGGCTGTTCGTTTGCCAAAGCGTCGTCGTCGCCCTTTCCAAGTCCTCTTGATACCGACCTATCTCCTGCTCAATCAGGCCGGCTTGGTCGAGCTGCGTCAGGCATCGTGCAAGCTCCTGCTCGATTTCGATAACGCTCTTGCGCCGAACCTCAGTCGGGTGCGCTGTGAAAACGGGCGAGACGACCGCTTCAAGAAGCAGTCTGCGGATATCTTTCGCCTCTACCCCGGCCGCAGCCAGAACGGAAAGCGATCTGGCAATTGTTCCCGGCATGGCAGGTTCACGATCGACGATGCTGAAGCGCTGCATCCTGGTTTGGTGTGCGTCTTCGGCAATGTTCACGAGTTGAGAAAACTGGCTGAACGCGCGGATCACACGCTTGAGGGTTTGGGGAGGCATGGTTGCACAAAACGGGGCGAGCTTGTCGTTCAGGTGCGGGCCGGTCCTTCTGTGACCGGTAACCGAGAGGCTGCGGACCTGTTCCACGACCTCACGGGCTTCTTTGCCGTCGCTTGCTTCAATAGCCTCGCACAACAGGCGGCCGAGCAGCCGAACGTCCTTCACCAGAGCCTTGCTGGTCGTGAGGCGTTTCGCCTGCATGCTTGCTTTCTGCAATTGAAGGTGCAAATGCGCATTCCTTGTGCTAACGTTAGCATAAATTGACAGGATTTAACCGAGGAGTCAAGCGACGCTCGCAAACGAACAGGAGCGAAAGGCGCACAGATGGCGAAGCCCCTGGCACATCCCAGATTTATCAAAGGTGTCTTAGGTATGGTTTCATCGGCTCCCGCTATCAGCCGATAATGCCTTCCTGGTAACGCGCGACCTCTTCCAGCAACCATGCGCGGAACGCAACGACAGGCCGGAAGTCCTTCCTGCTCAGCGGCGCGACCGCATAATAGGCGCTGGTGCTTTTGACCTGATGTGGAAAGGCTTGAACGAGCTGGCCATTTGCGAGCTCGGAGTCGATGAGGAAAAGCGGCATCAACGCGAGCCCCAATCCAGCAATGCAGGCTTGGGCCACATTGCTGAACTGTTCGAACCGCATGGCCTGCGACGGGGTGCCGTTGACCTGGAGGCTTTCAAAAAAATGGCTCCAGGCCCCGGGACGGGACGCCATCTGCAGCAGCGGCAGGCGAAGCAGATCTTCGACCTTCACGATGGGATGTGAACTGAGAAAAAGTGGCGACGCGATCGGTGCTACCATCTCTTCCATAAGAAATGTGCTTTCCGCACCGGGCCAATCGGGCTGGCCGATATGAATCGCCATATCTATGTCGTCGCGATCGAAATCGAACACGCCAATGCGTGTGGCGAAGTTCAACGTGATCTCGGGGTGTCTGGCGACAAATCGCGGAATGCGCGGCATCAACCAGCGGGTGCCGAATGTCGGCAAGATGGCAAGATTGAGTTGATCGCTATGTTGTTGGGTCATGGCCTGCAGTGAAGCGGAACGAATTTCCGCAAGAGCGTTGGCAATTGCACGGGCATAGTTTGTGCCCGCCTCTGTGAGGTTGACACCACGGCTGGTGCGCTCGAACAGTAAAACGCCGAGTTGTTCCTCCAGCGACGCGATCTGCCGACTGATGGCTCCCTGTGTCAGGGAAAGCTCCTCCGCTGCCGCAGAGAAGGTGCCCATCCGCGCGACGGAATCGAACGCCGCGAGAGCCGAGGTGGAGGGAAGGAGCCTTCGCGAGAGGTTTGCCATGAGCTATTACTATAGCTCATGGGCCGATGAGTAAACCTCGCTTTCTCAGTTGCGAAAAAGCGGCTTTAATTCCGTCAAATTCGAACTGCCAAAAACCTCAATGGGAGGACGACCATCTTGGCCTTTACTTGGAACGACCCGTTTCTGCTCGACGATCAGCTGACCGAAGATGAACGGATGATCCGCGAGTCCGCTGCGGCTTTCGCAGAATCCGAACTCTTGCCGCGCGTCCAGGACGCCTATCTCGAAGAAGCGACCGACCCCGAGCTGTTCAGGTTGATGGGGCAGACTGGCCTTCTTGGGGTGACGCTGCCTGAAGAGTACGGGGCCGCGAACGCATCCTATGTTGCCTATGGTCTGGTCGCTCGCGAGGTCGAGCGCATCGACTCCGGATATCGCTCGATGATGAGTGTGCAGTCCTCGCTGGTCATTTATCCGATCTACGCCTACGGCTCTGGCGAGCAGAAGAAGAAGTACCTGCCGGGCCTCGTTTCGGGTGAACTGATTGGCTGTTTCGGCCTGACTGAGCCTGACGCAGGCTCAGATCCCGGCGGTATGAAAACCCGCGCCGAGAAAATTGAGGGCGGCTACCGATTGCGCGGCTCGAAGATGTGGATCTCGAACTCGCCGATTGCCGATGTCTTCGTCGTATGGGCCAAGTCCGAGGCTCACAACAATGAAATACGCGGCTTCGTTCTCGAAAAGGGCATGAAGGGCCTTTCGGCCCCGAAGATTGGTGGCAAGCTTTCGCTGCGTGCCTCGATCACAGGCGAAATCGTAATGGACGGTGTCGAAGTCACCGAGGATGCGCTTCTGCCCGGCGTTTCCGGCCTCAAGGGGCCGTTTGGCTGCCTCAACCGCGCCCGCTACGGCATCTCTTGGGGCGTTATGGGAGCCGCAGAGGACTGCTGGTTCCGCGCTCGTCAATACGGCCTGGACCGCAAACAGTTCGGGAAGCCGCTTGCAGGGATGCAGCTTTATCAAAAGAAGCTCGCCGATATGATGACCGAAATCACGCTCGGACTGCAGGGTTCGCTTCGCGTTGGCCGGCTGATGGATGAGCACAAGATGGCCCCGGAAATGGTCTCGCTCGTCAAGCGTAACAACTGCGGAAAGGCGCTGGATATCGCTCGGCAAGCCCGGGATATGCATGGCGGCAACGGCATTCAGATCGAATATCACGTCATGCGCCACGCGCAGAACTTGGAGACGGTCAACACTTACGAAGGGACCCACGACGTCCATGCCCTGATCCTTGGGCGTGCCCAGACGGACCTCCAGGCGTTCTCCTAATTCCCCGATAGTCTATTCGGCACAGATCCGTCCTTCAACCTCCGGATTAGCGAGAGGCAGCATGCCTGTAGTGAATAGGATTTCTACCGTCGCCGTCATCGGTGCCGGACAAATGGGTACTGGGATCGTCGAGGTCGTGACGAGACACGGGTATGAGGCGCTGATTTACGATCTCGACAAAAGTCGAATTCGCGCGAGCATCGAAGCGAGCGCCGGATATTTCGGGCGCCAGGCGGAAACCGGCAAAATGCCGGGCGAGGCGGCTGAGCAGGCCATCTCCCGAATAAAGGGAGCGTTCTCCCTTTCGGATCTGGCGACTGCCGATTTGGTCGTCGAAGCGGTCAGCGAGAATGAAGACATCAAGAGGAAAGTCTTTACGGATGTGTGCACCGTGCTGAAGCCTGACGCGATCTTGGCGACGAACACATCGTCGCTCTCCATAACGCGGCTCGCGGCGTCAACCGACAGGCCCAATCGTTTTATAGGGATACACTTCATGAATCCCGTACCGGTTATGAAGCTCGTAGAGCTGGTTCGCGGCATCGGAACTGATCAAGAGACATTTGCCATAGCCAAGGATTTCGCCGAATCCATCGGCAAAACGGTCACCGTCTCCGAAGATTTTCCGGCTTTCATCGTAAATCGTATCCTCATCCCTATGATCAACGAAGCGATCTACACTCTTTATGAGGGTGTTGGAAACGTAGAAGCCATAGACACCGGCATGAAGCTCGGCGCCAATCATCCGATGGGGCCACTCGAACTGGCAGATTTTATCGGTTTGGACACATGCCTCTCCATCATGCAGGTCCTTCACGAAGGGTTGGCTGATAGCAAATACCGTCCATGCCCGCTGCTGGTCAAATATGTCGAAGCTGGCTGGCTCGGTCGCAAGACACAACGCGGGTTCTACGACTACGGATACGTTCCAGCTCGGCCAACTCGCTGATCCCCATCTCATCCCAACATCGAGATTTGTCAGGCATTTATCATGACTGAAGAACACGCAGACGAAAGTCGAGAGAGCATGGAATTCGACGTGGTGATCGTCGGCGCCGGTCCTGCCGGTCTTGCGGCGGCGATCCGGTTGAAGCAGGTCAATCCGGAGCTGTCGGTCGTCGTGCTGGAGAAGGGCGCGGAAGTTGGCGCGCATATCCTCTCGGGCGCCGTGGTCGACCCGATCGGCATCGACCGGCTGTTGCCCGGCTGGCGCGACGAGGCCGATCATCCGTTCAAGACCAAGGTCACATCAGATCACTTCCTGCTGCTCGGTCCGGCCGGCTCTGTTCGCCTGCCGAATGTGCTGATGCCGCCCCTGATGAACAATCACGGCAACTACATCGTCTCGCTCGGCCTCGTCTGTCGCTGGCTGGCGACCAAGGCCGAAGAACTCGGCGTCGAGATCTATCCGGGTTTTGCCGCAGTAGAAGTGCTCTACAATGACGAGGGTGCGGTGACCGGCGTTGCCACCGGCGACATGGGCATCGAGAAGAACGGCGAACCCGGCCCGAACTATACCCGCGGCATGGAACTGCTCGGCAAATATGTGCTGATCGGCGAGGGCGTGCGCGGTTCGCTCGCCAAGCAGCTGATCGCCAAGTTCGATCTGCAGAAAGACCGTGAACCGCAAAAATTCGGCATCGGCATCAAGGAGCTCTGGCAGGTCAAGTCCGAGAACCATCGGCCGGGCCTGGTGCAGCACTCCTTCGGCTGGCCGCTCGGCATGAAGACCGGCGGCGGCTCCTTCCTCTATCACCTGGAAGACAATCTGGTGGCG
>NZ_JALBGX010000330.1:0-564 GCF_023006465.1 Rhizobium sp. PRIMUS64
AAATGATCCATATCGACATCAAGAAACCTGGCCGCTTCAGCCAGGTTGGCCACCGCATCACGGGTGATCGAACCCGCCAAAGTTCGCGCAGGGGCAAAGGCTGGGGCGCTGGCTGGGAGTACGTTCACGTCGCCATCGATGACGCCTCGCGCGTTGCCTTCTCGCAGATATTGCCAGACGAAAAGAAGGACAGCGCGGTCGCCTTTCTCAAGGCGGCACTGACCTACTATAATACCCTCGGCATTACCGTCGAGCGCGTCATGACCGATAACGGTCCCTGCTATGCCTCAGGCGAATTTGCCCGCGCCTGCCGCGAACTTGGCCTCAAGCACGTCCGAACAAGACCCTATACGCCAAAAACCAATGGCAAGGCCGAACGCTTCATTCAGACCGCGCTTCGGGAATGGGCCTATGCCGTCGCATACCCAACCTCGGACATGCGAGCCGACCAACTGCCAAAATGGCTCCATCGCTACAATTGGCATCGACCCCATGGCAGCCTAAAATATAATACACCAATCAGCAGACTCGGCCTGACCGAGGACAACCTGTTGAGGCTCCACA
>NZ_JALBGX010000331.1:0-559 GCF_023006465.1 Rhizobium sp. PRIMUS64
GGCAGCCGCTGCCTCGAAGCCCGGCAGGCCCTGGGCGAGCAATCCGCCGATGATGCCGGCAAGCACGTCGCCGGAACCGGCGGTGGCAAGCCAGACGGGAGCGTTGGTATTGATGAGCGCCCGTCCATCAGGCGCGGCGACGACGGTATCGGCGCCTTTGTAAATTATCGCAGCATTGGCGCGGCGGGCGGCGGCCAAGGCCTTGTCCACCTTGCCGAGCCCCTCGTCGCCGCCGATATCGGGAAAGAGCCGCGCGAATTCGCCTTCGTGCGGCGTCAGCACCAGACGCGGCTCACCCCGGAAAAGATCAAACAGCTGTTGCGGATCGTCCTTGAACGAGGAGATGCCGTCGGCATCGAGCACCAGATGGCGATCGGCAAGGGCCGAGACGAAGCCGCGCGCCCTGGCGCCTATGCCGAAACCGGGGCCGAGGACGAAGGTTTGCAGCCGCTTGTCGGAGAGCCAGTCGCCGAGGTCGGCCTCGTCGTCGATGGCATGCAGCATGACGGCAGTGAGATGTGCAGCATTGGCGGCCATGGCCGCGCGGGGCGCGGCGATC
>NZ_JALBGX010000332.1:0-556 GCF_023006465.1 Rhizobium sp. PRIMUS64
GAAATTTCTCGACTACGTTTTTTACAGAAGAGTTCCGAAATAACCGGCCCTCGCCGGCGATACTCAGCGGTCGTTTGACCTCGCTTGAGGAGGATGATGACGTTGTTTGTCCGACTTCGTTTCTTCGCAACGGTGCAGCGAGTGCGTGATCTCGTCTCGATCCGATACCGACCTACGTCGGCAATCTGACGCGTCGTAAACCCTTTGTTCCACTTTTCTAAGATGGTGCTCCCGTGTGGCGCGCCCGAGGTTTGTTATGCAAAAGCAAGCTGTCGTATTCAACGGTCAGGAAGGCGGGATCGCGGTCCCTGTCGAAAACCGCCTCAAATTCATCGCTGTCCGGTTCAATGTCATCGATTTGGACAACAGGCTCTTCGACACGGTTACCGAAATCCGGCGCGCCATTACTGAGCATCTCGCGTCCAGCGGTCGTGCGATCACCTCGCACTGAATGGCAGGAGATATTCTTCTACGTCATGCGGCGTCCGTCATCGGAGGCCGACATGAACGCAATCCCCATCTGCTTCACTACGCTGCCCGATTACGAGAACTCAAA
>NZ_JALBGX010000333.1:0-547 GCF_023006465.1 Rhizobium sp. PRIMUS64
GGTCGAAATCGAAGATGCCGGCCATGAGATCGATGCGCGGCTGCGGCGCGCGCTCGCCGCTCGTCAGCGTTCGGGCAAGTGGAAAGGCCATGATGGCGAGCAGCACGGCGCCGACCGCCAGCAGGATCGGCCGCCGGTAGCGCGAAAAGGCGCTGGTTTTACCTGTCTTGTCAGAAGCCTTGCCGCCCTTGTCGGCGGTCGCGCCTTTCTTCTCGGCCTTGACGGCTGGCTGCTTCGGATTGGCATCCACCTCCATCGCGGCCGCCTGCGCCGCACGGCGCGCAGCAGCGATGTAATCGGCGCGATCGGTTTCGCCGGCAGGTTTGCCGCGTGCCGCACTCTGGCTGGCGCGAACCCGCTCAAGGATCTTCTTCACGTCAGGTGCGCCCGAGCCCGGCTCGAGCAATTCGTTCGCAGCATCCGTCGGCACCACGTCGGTGGGATCGATCGACGGCGCGGGGTCGATCATCGGACGTTCGCTCGCCCGGCTCTCGGCTTTCTTGCCGGGCAGCAGCCGCTTGCCGAGGCTGGCGAGCAGGCTGGCCTT
>NZ_JALBGX010000334.1:0-539 GCF_023006465.1 Rhizobium sp. PRIMUS64
AAAGAGATAGTGTGTTTTCCCATGTCTTCGGTGAAGTCTTGGTAATCTTTTTTCAACGACCATTGCTGCTGATCACTGCCGTTGAGCCGGCTCGCTATGCTCTCCCTACCCCTGGTTTGCAGCCAATCACTAAACTTTCGTTGATTGCTGGCCACATTCCGGGCAACTTGCCTCTTGGAAGTCGAGGCCGATCCGAGCTTGCTCAGCTCTTCGTTGGCCAAGGCATCAATAATGAGGGCGTCGTCGGGATAAGGATGATGCTGTTTCAACTGCGACTCGGCGCCTAGATACTGCCGCAGCCGATCGAGACCCACGCCGCCCGTTTTTCCTTCATCGCTGGTAAAGGCCCTAAAATCGTCCTTTAACGACTGTTGCTGCTGATCAGTACCCGTGAGTCGGCTGACTATGCTCTCCCTGCCCGTCCTTTGGAGCCAAGCGCTAAACTTTCGTTGGTTACTGGTATTTTTCTGAGAATTCGGGACTGATCCGAGCTTGCTCCGCTCTTCGTTGGCCAAGGCATCAATAATGAGGGCGTCGTC
>NZ_JALBGX010000335.1:0-538 GCF_023006465.1 Rhizobium sp. PRIMUS64
TTCCTTCGTCGCCGATCCGAAGCAATCGCAGGTCGCCGACAAGGTCGGCTTCGCGCTCGCCCCGGACAAGGGCCTCGGCAAGCGCGGCAACTGGCTCTGGGCCTGGAGCCTCGCCATCCCGGCAGGGACCCAGAAGGCCGAAGCTGCTGAGAAGTTCGTCGCCTGGGCAACGAGCAAGGAATACAGCAACCTCGTCGCCGAGAAGGAAGGTTGGCTGAACGCACCTCCGGGTACCCGCAAATCGCTCTATGCGAATGCGGACTACCAGAAGGCGGCTTCGTTCGCCAAGATGACGCTCGACTCGATCAACTCGGCCGATCCGAGCAAGCCGACCGTCAAGCCGGTCCCCTATGTCGGCGTGCAGTTCGTGGCGATCCCGGAATTCCAGGGCATCGGCACGGCAGTGGGCCAGCAGTTCTCGGCAGCTCTTGCCGGCCAACTTTCGGTCGACCAGGCCCTGCAGAGCGCCCAGCAGCTGGCAACCCGCGAAATGACCAAAGCCGGCTACATTAAATAAAACCTCCTGAGCAAGAGGCGG
>NZ_JALBGX010000336.1:0-530 GCF_023006465.1 Rhizobium sp. PRIMUS64
GTGATCTACCAGTTCACCAATATCTGGAACGACTTCCTGTTTGCGTCTGCCTATGCCGGCACCGGTGAATCCATGCCGATGACGGTGGCGCTGAACAACGTCGTCAACACCTCGACCGGGGTGGTCGAATACAATGTCAACATGGCGGCTGCGATGATCGCAGCCGTGCCGACGCTCATCGTCTATATCCTCGCCGGCCGCTACTTCGTGCGCGGTCTGATGGCGGGCGCTGTCAAAGGGTAATCCATGGCCTTCCTCGAAATCTCCGGTCTCAGAAAACGCTTCGGCGCCGTCGACATTCTCAAGGGGATCGACCTCGAACTCGAAAAGGGCGGCTTTCTCGTGCTGGTCGGCCCGTCCGGCTGCGGCAAGTCGACGCTGCTCAACACCATTGCCGGGCTGGAGACGATCACCTCCGGCGATATCAAGATCGACGGGCGCGACATCAGCGGTCTGCATCCCTCCAAGCGCGACATCGCCATGGTGTTCCAGTCCTATGCGCTCTATCCGAACATGACGGTGGCCGGCAA
>NZ_JALBGX010000337.1:0-506 GCF_023006465.1 Rhizobium sp. PRIMUS64
GCGATGGTTTCGGACCAGAGGAGCAGGACATTGATCCCGGTATAGGGTTGGCCATTGTGGCGCAGTGGCCGGCTGACCTCACTTGCCGCCTGTCCCGTCGTCCAGGGCCTGGTCCATGGCCGCACACCCTGTTCGAGATCGGCGATGATCTTGGTCGTGATGCGGCTGTAGATATCGGATCGTTGATTGGATGGTTGCCTGCTCATGTCTGAACCTCCGTTTCGAGGTCGCGGCCATCGCGACCTGCTACGGCGGTCCGAAAGCCGGGCGGCAAGTGCTGCCTGCACCCGCAGGGCCGCAACGCAGTGGAGGACGGCAAAGCCGTTGCCGGCGGCGCGAGCCTGGCAGGACCAGAGCCGGGGCAGGACGCGATGACTGCAATCTTAGTAGGAGGTTTTGACGGAGGCGGAAGTGGCAGATCAGCGAGTCGGCATCACGTCGCTCACATCGCCGATGAACCGCAGCGCAGATCGCTTGCTGGCCGGCCGCGCCAATGACCGGGCGAT
>NZ_JALBGX010000338.1:0-504 GCF_023006465.1 Rhizobium sp. PRIMUS64
GCGGCTTCGGCGTCGGCGACGGCGATCTCGCCGGCCTCGACGATGGAGCGTTTTTCGTCGGGATCGGGCAGGCCGGCGATCTTCTCGCCGACAGCTGACAGTTCCTGGTTTGCCTCATCCATCTGGCGTTCGAGGCGCATCCGCCGGTCGGTGAGATCGCGGATGGCGCGTTCCAGCTGGTTGCGGCCGGCAGCCGCCTCGGCGCGCTCGGCCGTCAGCGCTGTAAAGATGCGCTCGCTGTCGGCAAGTTTTGCCGCCGCCTCCTCGAAGGCCTCGCGGGTTTCCTCGGCATAACGGCCGGAATCGGCAAGGATTTCTGAAATCTCCGCCTCTTCGGCATCGAGCCTCGCCAGGATGACGGCATTATCGGCCACCAGCCGCTCCTCGCGGCTTATATCTTCCGCAAGCTGGGCGAGACGGCGGGTCAGCTCGTCGCGGCGGCGCAGGATGCGGCCGGCATCCTCCTCCAGCTGGCTTCTGGCGATCTGCAGGCGCTGCAGGGCG
>NZ_JALBGX010000339.1:0-500 GCF_023006465.1 Rhizobium sp. PRIMUS64
CCGGGCTTCGCCAGGATCTGGCCACGCTCGACGCCGTCACGGTTCACACCGCGGATCAGCGCACCGATGTTGTCGCCGGCCTGGCCCTGATCGAGCAGCTTGCGGAACATTTCAACGCCGGTCACCGTCGTCTTCGAGGTCGGACGGATGCCGACGATCTCGACTTCTTCGCCAACCTTGACAATGCCACGCTCGACGCGGCCGGTCACAACCGTGCCGCGGCCCGAGATCGAGAACACGTCTTCGATCGGCATCAGGAACGGCTGGTCGATCGGACGCTCAGGCGTCGGGATGTAGGCGTCAACAGCAGCCATCAGTTCGCGGATCGCGTCTTCGCCGATCTTCTTGTCCGAATCTTCAAGAGCAGCAAGTGCCGAACCCTTGACGACCGGGATATCGTCGCCCGGGAAGTCGTAGGACGACAGCAGTTCGCGAACTTCGAGCTCGACCAGTTCGAGAAGCTCGGCGTCGTCAACCTGGTCGACCTTGTTCAGGAACAC
>NZ_JALBGX010000033.1:0-60409 GCF_023006465.1 Rhizobium sp. PRIMUS64
ACGTTGCCGGTGACTGCGCCGCCGATGACGGCACCTGATGCAGCGCCGATGCCGGCGCCTTGCTGCGTCGGCGTGCAGCTTGCGATCGACAGGCCGATCAATGCGAGTATGACAACTTTCTTCATCTTTTTTCTCCGAGGTTGTTGCCCAGCGGGCAAAGGCCGTCCCTTCTTATTTTTTGTCAGGCTAGACCGAAAACTATGTCGGAAGAAAGGGTTGTCCATCCGATGTGCTGATTTTTTTGCGATCAGGCTGGGTCGCCTTTTGCCCGGTCCGCAAACTCGGCTGCCTTCTGCGGCATCAATTTCGTTGATCGCGGCTCGCATATTTTTTATCTGGAATCATTCAAAAATCTGGGCCTTTTGCCGCAGTTGATGTTAAAGCAAAGGGTAAGCATTGACGCGCGGACGTCCAGTCATCAAGAACATCCGCGTGATACTGGAGCATATGATGGATTTCGAAGCGTTTTTCAAAAACGAGCTGGACGGGCTTCGTACCGAGGGCCGTTACCGCGTTTTTGCCGATCTCGAACGTCACCGCGGCAATTTTCCCCGCGCGACGCGTTACACCGTGGATGGCGAAAAGGAAGTCACGGTCTGGTGCTCCAACGACTATCTCGGCATGGGCCAGCATCCGAAGGTGATCGAGGCGATGAAGAACGCCATCGACCACTGTGGCGCGGGTGCGGGAGGCACCCGGAATATTTCTGGCACCAACCACCATCACGTCATGCTCGAGCGTGAGCTTGCCGACCTGCATGGCAAGGAAGCGGCGCTGATCTTTACGTCTGGCTATGTTTCCAACTGGGCAGCCCTTGGCACGCTCGGCGCGAAGATTCCCGGCCTCATCATCTTCTCCGACGCGCTGAACCATGCCTCGATGATCGAGGGCATCCGCTATGCCAAGTGCGACAAGGTGATCTGGAAGCACAATGATGTGGCCGATCTCGAAGCCAAGCTTAAGGCCGCCGATCCGAAGGCGCCGAAGCTGATCGCCTTCGAGAGCGTCTATTCGATGGATGGCGATATCGCCCCGATCAAGGAGATCTGCGATCTCGCCGACAAATATGGGGCGATGACCTATCTCGACGAAGTGCATGGCGTCGGCATGTACGGCCCGCGCGGCGGCGGTATTGCCGAGCGCGAGGGGCTGATGGACCGGCTGACGGTCATCGAGGGTACGCTCGGCAAGGCTTTCGGGGTGATGGGCGGCTATATCGCCGCTTCGACAGCACTTTGCGATTTCATCCGCTCGTTTGCCTCCGGCTTCATCTTCACCACGGCGCTGCCGCCGGCACTTGCCGCCGGCGCCGTCGCCTCGATCCAGCATTTGAAGGTCAGCCAGTTCGAACGCGCCCGCCATCAGGACCGTGTCCGCAAGCTGAGAGCGCTGCTCGACCAGCGCGGCATCCCGCATATGCCCAATCCGAGCCATATCGTGCCGGTGCTGGTCGGCGATGCGGCCAAGTGCAAGTGGATCTCCGACCTGCTGCTCGACAATTGCGGCGTCTACGTCCAGCCGATCAACTATCCCACCGTGCCGAAGAAAACCGAGCGCCTGCGCATCACGCCGACGCCGCTGCATTCCGACGCCGATATCGCCCATCTGGTCGAGGCGCTGCATTCGCTGTGGTCGCGCTGCGCGCTCGCAAGGCACGTCGCCTGATTTTTCGATGATCGCTCGGTTCCAACCGTAATTCAGGGCCTCCACTGGAGGTTCTGACAGCGATCAGTCTTGCTCCCGCAAGACGCTGCAACAAGCCTCCCATGCCCGTTCAAGATCATCCGCTCTGCGCCTGGTCTTAACACCGATGACACATCGCAATCGGCCCGACCGATGCGCATGGATCTTTCCCTGCGCTTGCGTCCTCCCGCAAACTGCGTCGCCTTGAGCTCGCGTGAGAAAACCTTTTCTCACTTGACATAGAGATTGGTAAAAGCTTTTCTCAGGTCACTTCAGAAGGAGGACGTTCTGAACATATCGGGAGGAAAAAGAGGCAGGATCACCATCCACGAGGTGGCGGCGGCTGCCGCGGTGAGCATCTCGACGGCGTCGAAAGCTCTCAATGATACCGGCCGGATGGGGTCGGAAACGCGCGAGCGGGTGAAACGGATCGCCGCCGAAATCGGATATCGGCCGAATGCGCTGGCGAGAGGTCTTCTCAGCAAACGCAGCTTCACTATCGGGCTGCTGACGAACGACACCTATGGCCGGTTCACGCTGCCTGTCATGGCGGGTATTTCCGACGCTCTCGTCGATCACGGCGTTTCGGTCTTCCTGTGCGCCATCGAAGACGATCCGGCGCTCGCTCAGATCCATGTCGACGCGATGCTCGACAAACAGGTCGACGGCATCATCGCGACAGGAAAACGTCTGGACAGACGTCTGCCTGTCGATCTGTCGAATTTGCATGTGCCTGTCGTCTACGCATTCACGGAGGGGACGCAGAACAGCGTTACCTTCCGGTCTGACGACGAACAGGGTGCGCGGCTGGCGGTGGAGTGGCTCGTGAAGATCGGGCGGCGGCGGATTGCGCACGTCACCGGTCCGGAGGACTTCTTCTCGGTGCGGGAGCGTGCCGGCGCCTATCACGAGGTCGCAGGTCACCGCGAGCCGGTGCTCTACGGCGTCTGGTCGGAAAACTGGGGCCATGAGGCGGTCGAACAGCTTTGGAAGAGACCGGGAGAAAAGCCGGACGCGCTCTTCTGCGGCAACGATCAGATCGCCCGCGGTGCTGTGGATGCGTTGCGCGAACGCGGCGTCAAGGTGCCGCAGGACGTCTCGGTGATCGGCTTCGACAATTGGGAGATTGTCGCTGCCCAGACGCGGCCGCCGCTGACAACGGTGGACATGGAACTGAAGGAGCTCGGGCGACAAGCCGGATTGACGGTGCTCGCGCTTGCGGAAGGACGGCCTGTCGAGCCGGGAGTGAGGAAATTGCCGTGCCGGCTGATCGTCCGGCAGTCATGCGGGGGGAAACCCCCACGGAATGAGAACACGTGAATGAGCAAAGGCGCGAGGAGATGCGCCATATCGGGAGGAGTGTCATGATCAAGCGTCTATTGGCGGCGACCAGCATCGCTACCCTATGTCTGGTGTCGGCCGCGTCGGCTGCCGAAAATGTCGAAATGTGGGTTCGCTCGGGGATCGGCGATGCCTTCAAGAAGGTTGTCGAAGCCTATAATTCCGGTCACGAGAGCAAGGTCGTGATGACCGAAGTGCCGTTCTCCGAGTTGGTGCAGAAATATGCGACGGCGATCGCCGGCGGACAGGCGCCAGACGCGCTGTCGATGGATCTCATCTATAACCCTGCCTTTGCTGCGGCCGGGCAGCTGGAAGACCTGACGGACTGGGCAAAATCCCTGCCCTATTTCAACTCGCTTTCGCCATCGCATGTTCGCCTCGGCACCTATCAGGACCGGATTTACGGCCTGCCGCTCTCGGTCGAAACCTCCGTCTTTGCCTGGAACAAGGATCTCTACAAGAAGGCCGGCCTCGACCCGGAAAAGGCACCGGCGAATTGGGACGAAATTACCGCCAATGCCGAGAAGATCCGGGCGCTGGGTGACGATACCTACGGCTTCTATTTCTCCGGCGGCGGCTGCGGCGGCTGCATGATCTTCACGTTCACGCCGCTCGTCTGGGGTGCGGGCGCCGATATCCTGTCGGCCGACAGCAAGACGGCGACGCTCGATACGCCGCAGATGCGCAAGGCCGTCGATATTTACCGCAACATGGTCAAGAAGGACCTCGTGCCGGCGGGAGCCGCCAGCGACAACGGCGCCAACTTCCTGACCTTCACCAACGGCAAGATCGGCCAGCAAAGCCTCGGCGCCTTTGCCATCGGCACGCTGGTGACCGAGCATCCCGATATCAACTTCGGCGTAACCCTCATTCCTGGCGTCGACGGGAAGCCTTCGTCCTTTGCCGGCGGCGACAACTTCGTGATCACCAAGGGCACGAAGAAGATCGACGCGGTGAAGGAGTTCCTCGAATATGTGTATTCGATGGACGGCCAGAAGATCATGGCGAAATATGGCAGCCTGCCGACGCGCGGCGATATCGCCGATAAGGTGTTGGAAGGTCTCGATCCGCGCATGCAGGTCGGCCTGAAGGCGATCGGTGTCGCCAAGACACCCTATACGCTGCAGTTCAACGACTTGATCAACAGCGCCAACGGACCCTGGGCCAGCTTCACCAACGCCTCGATCTTTGGCGACGATGTCGACGGCGCGTTTTCGAGCGCCCAGTCGGAAATGCAATCGATCATCGATAGCGGCCAATAACTCTCTCCCGGCCGCGGCCGGGGAGCGGTGGCAGCTTCCCGGCCAATTCCACTCGACAGATGCGGAGCGTTTTGATGACCGGTTCCGGTTCAGAGATTCTATTGCCTCGGCGCAGGCGACGGCGCCGATCGAACTGGCGCGGCCTCGCCTACATTGCGCCGGCCATGGCGCTGGTCATCGTCTTCTTCATCATGCCGGTTCTCTTCACCGGATGGATGAGCCTGCATAACTGGCCGCTGATGGGGGCGTCCCGCTGGATCGGCTTCAATAATTATTTCCGCATGGCCAACGACACCCGCTTCATGACGGCGCTGAGTTTCACGGCCTATTACACCGTGATCGTCACCATCGCGATCTTCGCGATTGCCTTTCCGCTGGCAATCTTCGTCGAAAAGGAACGGCAGTTCGTCGGCGCCTACCGCACTATCATCTTCCTGCCCGTCGTGGTCGGTCTTGCCACAGCCTCCCTGCTCTGGGTCTGGCTCGCCAATGTCGATAGCGGCTTCATCGGCCCGGCCTTGAAGGCGCTCGGCCTTGTCGAAAAGAGCCCCAATCTTCTTGCGACCTTCGACACCGCCTTTCTGACGATCGTGGTGATGGTCGTCTGGAAGATCGCAGGCTTCACCATGATCATTCTTTTGACCGGGCTTCAGGCCATTCCGTCCGAGCTGACGGAGGCCGCCCGTATCGACGGCGCCGGCCGCTGGCAGCGTTTCCGGCATCTGACGCTGCCGCTGATGCGCAAGACGATCGCGTTGGCGCTGATCGTCTCCGTCACCGGTTCGATCCTTGCCTTCGACCAGTTCTACATCATGACGGCAGGCGGACCGCAGAACAAGATGATCTCGGTGGTCTACTATATCTTCAACCAGTCCTTCGTGTCGTTCAATCTCGGCTATGGCGCAGCGCTCTCGATCGTGCTTCTCGCCATCCTGGTCGCCATCAGCATCGTGCAGCTCTGGCTGCTTCGCGTCGGGGAGGAACGTCCATGACCACCTCAAGGGAACGCCGCGCGCGCAAGGCCATCCGGACAAAGTCGGCCTATCATCTGACCGGCATCACTATCTCGATCTTCTTTCTCGCCCCCTTCCTGATCACGCTGTTGTCGTCCTTCCGGCATGGCACGGAGGCCAGCCTGCCGCCTTTGCCGCCGTGGCCGACCTCAGGCGTCAGCATCGATTCCTACGCGCTGCTCGATACGTTCGGCGCCGGCATCTGGCGGCACATGATCAATTCGCTGTTCGTTTCGGTCGCCACCGTGGTGTTGACGGTCGCCGTCAGCCTGCTCGCCGGTTACGGCTTCTCGCGATACCGATTCCCGCTGAAGAATGCGCTGTTCGTGCTGATCATCGCGACGCTGATGATCCCGTTCCAGTCGATCCTGACGCCGCTCTTCATCATCCTGGCAAAGCTCGGTCTCAACAATTCGCTGCTTGGGCTGACACTCGTCTATGTGACGCTGCAGCTGCCCTTCTCGGTCTTCATGATGCGCAACGCCTTCGACGCCGTGCCGAAGGAGATCGAAGAGGCCGCACGCATCGACGGCGCGCGCGACCTCAGACTTCTGGTCCGGGTTCTTCTGCCGCTGGTGCTTCCCGGCGTTGCGACGGTTGCGATCTTTGCCTTCCTCAATGCCTGGAACGAGTTTCTCGCCGCGCTCGTGCTGCTCTCCAGCAATGAGAAATACACTTTGCCGGTGCTGATGACGGCGGTTCGCGCCGGACGGCTCGGCGCCATCAACTGGGGAGCGGTCCAGGCCGGTGTCGTCGTCATGACGATCCCTTGCCTGATCGTCTTCCTGCTCCTGCAACGCTACTACATGCGCGGGCTGATGGCCGGCGCGGTGAAATGATCTGAGAGAAAGTGGAGCCCATGACCAAACCAAGCAATGACCGCCAGTTTCGTCCCGTCGCCGTTCCCGATGTGGAGCTCGGCGGCTTCTGGGGCAAATGGCAGGACGCCGTCTGCAATTCCACCGCCGAGACCCTTCTCGACCGCTGCGTCGAGGCCGGCATGCTCAAGGCGATCGACGTCGATCAGCCGAGCCCCGGGGTCGTCATTCCCATTCAGCCATGGGGCGGGACGACGCAGATGTTCTGGGATTCCGACCTCGGCAAGTCGATCGAGACCATCGCCTATTCGCTCTATCGCCGGCCGAATCCGAAGCTGGAAGCGCGCGCCGACGAGATCATCGATATGTATGAGAAGCTGCAGGATGAGGACGGCTATCTGAACGCCTGGTTCCAGCGTGTGGAACCGAGCCGCCGCTGGACCAACCTGCGCGACCATCACGAGCTCTATTGCGCCGGCCACCTGATGGAAGCCGCGGTCGCCTATTATCAGGCGACCGGCAAACGCAAGCTGCTCGACATCATGTGCCGCTATGCCGATTACATGATCAAGATTTTCGGTCATGGCGAAGGCCAGATATCAGGCTATTGCGGCCACGAGGAAGTCGAGCTCGCGCTGGTCAAGCTCGCCCGCGTGACCGGCGAGAAGAAATATCTCGACCTGTCGAAATACTTCATCGACGAACGCGGCACCGAACCGCATTTCTTCACGGCGGAAGCAAGCCGGGACGGCCGCGATGTCTCCCAGTACCACCAGAAGACCTATGAATATGCGCAGGCGCACCAGCCGGTGCGCGCGCAGACAAAGGTCGTCGGCCACGCCGTGCGCGCCATGTACCTCTATTCGGGCATGGCCGACATCGCCACCGAATACAAGGACGACAGCCTGACGGCAGCTCTGGAAACGCTTTGGGACGATCTGACGACCAAGCAGATGTACATCACCGGCGGCATCGGGCCGGCGGCCTCCAACGAAGGCTTTACCGACTACTTCGATCTGCCGAACGATACCGCTTATGCGGAGACCTGCGCCTCGGTCGGGCTGGTGTTCTGGGCGAGCCGCATGCTCGGACGAGGTCCGGATCGGCGCTATGCCGATATCATGGAGCAGGCGCTTTACAACGGTGCGCTGCCGGGGCTGTCCACAGACGGCAAGACGTTCTTCTATGACAACCCGCTTGAAAGTGCCGGCAAACATCACCGGTGGAAATGGCACCATTGCCCCTGCTGCCCGCCCAACATCGCCCGACTGGTGACCTCGATCGGCTCCTACATGTACGCCGTTTCCGACAATGAGATCGCCGTGCACCTCTATGGCGAGAGCACCGCGCGACTGAAGCTTGCCAATGGCGCCGAGGTGGAGCTCGAGCAGACCACCAACTACCCGTGGGACGGTGCGATCGCCTTTACCACCAAGCTGGGGAAGCCGGCTAGATTCGCGCTGTCGCTGCGTATTCCGGACTGGGCCGATGGTGCAACCCTCAGCGTCAACGGAGGGATGCTCGATCTCAACGCCAATCTCCGGGACGGATATGCCTGGATCGATCGCGAGTGGGCCGACGGCGATCGTGTCGCCCTTTACCTGCCGCTGGCGCTTCGCCCGCAATATGCCAACCCGAAGGTGCGCCAGGATGCCGGCCGCGTCGCCTTGATGCGCGGCCCGCTCGTCTATTGCGTCGAAACGACGGACAATGGCGAAGACCTCAACGCCATCGTCCTGCCCCGCGAGCTGCCGGCCGCCGAAACCGTCGTGCTGAAGGATCTGAATGATGCCGTCGCCCTTGATCTCAGGGTCGAGCGCGAGGAAACGTCGAACTGGGGAACACCGCTCTACCGCAAAGCGCCGGCCGAAAGGCAGGTCGCCACCGCACGTTTCGTGCCCTATCATCTCTGGGACAACCGCGCGCCCGGAGAGATGCTCGTCTGGGTCCAGTCGGACAGATAGGTCTTTTGGGGATGACGAACGGTATGGCTAACAAGAGCGTCGTGCTCCAGGACGTGCGAAAAAGCTATGGCAATCTGCAGGTGGTCCACGGGATCGACCTGACGATTGCGGAGGGCGAATTCGTCGTCTTCGTCGGCCCTTCCGGCTGCGGAAAATCGACGCTTCTTCGCATGATCGCCGGCCTGGAAGACGTGACCGACGGGGAGGTCGAGATCAAGGGGCGTATCGTCACCGATCTCGATCCATCCGAGCGCGGCATCGCCATGGTCTTCCAGTCATACGCGCTCTATCCGCATATGAGCGTGCGCGACAACCTGGCCTTTGGATTGAAGATGGCGCGCACCAATGCTGCGGAGATAGAGACGCGCGTCAAGGCCGCTTCTGCGATCCTGAAGATCGACCATCTTCTCGACCGGCGGCCGGGACAGCTTTCCGGCGGCCAGCGGCAGCGTGTGGCGATCGGCCGGGCGATCGTGCGCAAGCCCGATGTCTTCCTGTTCGACGAACCGCTGTCCAATCTCGATGCGGAACTGCGCGTTTCGATGCGCATCGAGATCGCCCGCCTCCACCGCGAACTCGGCAACACGATGATCTATGTCACGCACGACCAGACCGAGGCGATGACGCTCGCCGACAAGATCGTCGTACTGCGCGACGGCCGCGTCGAACAGGCGGGAACGCCGCGGGAAATCTACGAGAATCCCTCGAATACCTTCGTGGCGGGCTTCATCGGCTCGCCCCGGATGAACCTTTTGAATGCCCGCTGGGGTGAGGGAGGCCTGGTCGAAGTCGCCGGTCGGCGTATCGAAAGCGGCCTGCCGCCGGCGGGCAGGCCGGTTGGTGTCGCGGTGACGCTCGGTCTGCGGCCGGAGCATCTGAAGGTGGCATCCGATCTATCGGGCAGCCTGACGGCCAAGGTCGATTTCTCAGAATATCTCGGGGGAACGCAATATCTCTATTGCCAGCTTGCCGATGGCCAGTCGCTGACCGTCGAGCATCGGTCACCGATCAGTATCGCGGCGGGCGAGCAGGTGAGCCTGCTGTTTGAACCGTCGGATTGCCGGTTGTTCGACGAGAGCGGGAACCGGTTGCGCTAATGGCGGTGGTGAGGATCACAGGCGGGCGACCACTCGGCGATCGGCCCGTCTGATCTTCACTCGGCGATCGCCAGTGTCATGAGCTCCGCCGCCCTTTGCCGAGCCTCCCTGTCGGCGGCGAAGACATCGTCCATGCCGGCAGCCGGCGGCAGGCCGGCCAGATCGTCCATGACCCTCTCGGTGACCTCGGCCATGGCGAGGAAGGACAGCCGCCCTTCGATGAAGGCTTCGAGCGCCACTTCCTTGGCGCCGTTCAACACCGCGCCCTGAACGCCGCCGCGCATCATCGCCAGGCGTGCGAGCCGCAACGCCGGAAACCGCACCTCATCCGGCGCCTCGAAATCCAACCTGGCGAGCTTGGCGAAATCCAGCCGCTCGACCGGCAGGTTCGGCCGGCGCGGAAAGGACAGGGCATAACCGATGGCGGTGCGCATATCGGGCGCGCCGAGCTGCGCCAGCACCGACCCATCGGTATAGCCGACCATGGAATGGATGATCGATTGCGGATGGAAGATGACTTCGATCTGTTCGGGTCTCAGACCGAAAAGGTGCCGGGCTTCGATCATCTCCAGCGCCTTGTTGAACATCGAGGCGCTGTCGATCGAGATCTTCAATCCCATCGACCAGTTCGGATGGGCGCGTGCGGTTTCCACCGTCACATCAGCCATGTCACGCAGCGAGGCGGTGCGGAAGGGACCGCCCGACGCCGTCAGGATGACCCGCTCGATGGCGTGACGCTGGTTCTCTTCCAGCACCTGGAAGATGGCGTTGTGCTCGCTATCGACAGGAAGCAGCTTGCCGCCGCCTTCGCGGATCGCTGCGATGAACAGATCGCCGGCCGATACCAGGCATTCCTTATTGGCAAGAGCGATATCGGCGCCGCGGCGCGCGGCGGCAAGCGTCGGCGCCAGGCCCGCGGTGCCGACGATTGCCGCCATCACCCAGTCGACTTCGCGGTCGGCGGCTTCCATCAGGCCGGATTTTCCCGAGGCGACCTCGATGCCGCTGCCGGAAAGTTCGCTCTTCAGTGATTCGTAATGCCGGTCGTTTGCCGTCACCGCCAGCCGCGCACCGGATGATTTCGCCTGCCGGGCCAGCAATTCGACATTGCCGCTGCCGGTCAGCACGGAGATTTCGAAGTTCTCCCGTCCGCCCAGATGATCGACGACATTGAGTGTATTCTGGCCGATCGAACCCGTCGAACCGAAGATGCTGAGGCGCCGCGGCGCGCTTTTGCCGGTCATCATGTGGAATTTCGCGAAAATTTCTCTCGTAGGCTCAGGCTCTACTAGGCTTTGGAGGGGGCGGCAAGTGTGCGGTGCAGCAGATTTCAACCCTTAAGGGGTTTACAGAACGGCGGTTGGATGTGATCCTTATAACATTGCTTGAGGAATCGCGGTTCCGCTGCGGCTGGTTTCGGTCGCATGGGCAATTCGGGGCGCTAAGGCGTCTATTGAAGAACAGGCACTCAGTGCCGCCGGCTTTCCGAGCCAACCATTAAATCGAGGATGAAACCGGGATGAGCGGCTTGGCCGTGATCCCTGATCGCGTTCGCTGCGAGCGCTTCATGTGTGCTGCTGCTTCGGTTTCGGAGCCGCGGCCCTGTGTCAGGCAAAATGTTCTTACTTCATGACGACATCCAAAATAGCATGCATTCTATTCGCCATCCTGCCCTCGCTCACCACCGCGGCGCGGGCGGACGACCTGCTGATCTGGTCGCCGACCAAGCTTTCGGACCGGTCCTACAAGGCGACGATGGGGTTTCGCCTGCCGGCGGAATGGGAAACGAGCGCTGGCGCCGACATCGCGCTTGCCTCGACCAAGGGCGGGGCGCCACTGCCCGATTCCGAACAGGCAATGCTTTGGGGCAGGATCACCAGGACGAACGTCACCCCGGCAAGCCAGTCACAGCAGGGCGCGAGCGTCAGCGTCGATACGCTGCGCGGCAGCGGCGCGCTGACCCTCAGCCGCTCGCGTAGCTGGATCCTGTCCGATTCGCTCGACATGCAATCGAGCCGGTCCATCAGCGTTCAATTTGACGCGGTCGATGCCCGGCAGGCTTCTGTGACGGCATCCCAAGCGCTGAAACTGATCCATCCCTGGACGGGAACCTCGCTTTCGGCAGGCACAGGCGTCAGCAATGCCAGCGGCGACTTCTCAAGTACGGTGGCGGTCAGCCAGACCATCCTGCCGAACCTCAACCTCGATGCGTCGATGAACAATCCATTTTCGGGGGGTGAGGCTGGCAGCGTCAATCTCCGCTATCGCGTTAACTGGTAGCGGTGCTGAAACCAAACTCTGTCGAAGGGCGTTTCCTCCGCAGGTTTCACGGAGGAATGGATCATGGTTTTCAAGGAGCAGACATTTCACGGGCTCGAACCCGAGATGGAAGCCGAAATCGCCAATCGCGCATCGGTCGAGGCGGCCGTTGCCAATGCGCTGGCGATCGCCGGTGGCATCGATGCGTCTGATGTCGAAGTGACGATGGAGAACGACCAGATCGTGTTGAGCGGCACAGTCGGCACGGTGGGCGAAATCGAACGGGCAACCGCGGTCGCCAAGGCCGTCGAGGGCGTGCATGCGGTGCAGAACCGGATTCTGCTTGGCGGATCTTCGCTTGACGGTACGCATTGACCAGACGGCGGGCTGCTCCGGGTGCAGACCTGCCGGACGAGGAATAGCACGTCTTCGCCTATAAGCCGGCGCTCAGCTGATCAACCGGCGAAGCGTTCGACAAGGAAGGACGAGCCGGCCAGACGATCCGTTTTCTGCATGGCGCCCGAACTCTGCGGCTGATAGGCGATGGCAAGCAGCACGACGCTGACGGCGACATAAGAGATGGCCAAAAGAATCATCTTGATACGCATGATGAATACTCCCGTTTCACAATAAACGCGGCTGATATTGCGAAGTTCCTCATCGGCGAGATCAGATGAGAAAAGCCCGACTGAAGGATCAGCCGGGCTTTTTCTGCATGGATTTGCCTTATCGGCAGATTCGGGTTTCCTTGACGACCGTATGGCCGTGACGGCGGATTTTTTCCGTCTTGGTGAAGCAGTCCTGGGAGACGTGACGCGGCCGCATGTGATGGCGGTAATAGGGCCGTTCCGCATGACGGTAAGTGGGGCGCGCATCATCCGTGGTGATGGTCACACTTGCCGCCTGGGACGGCATTGCGGAAAAGATGGACGCTGCAGTGAGCGTGCAGGCAAGGATAATCTGCTTCATGACAAGCCTCTCTTTCTGAGTTGGTCACGGCATCAACTCGCTGGAAGCACAGTCGGTTCAATCACATAGAGTTACCGATTGTGACGGAGGCAGAAACCTTTGACGCGCCGGATCGTTAGCGCAGGGGATAGCCGGAGGCATCATTCATGGGACCGATTGCAAGGATCATCACCGTCGTCGCCGGGCTTGCCGGCGGCACGGTGTTTTCGCAGGCGCCGGAATTTGCGCAGCAATACCGCCAGCGGATCGGCGGGGCGATCGACGAATTGCGAGTCATCGTCGAGGATTTCAATGCCCAGGCGGCCGAACACCATCTCGATCGCCAGCAGGCGCTGAACGCCTATGCGCAATCATCCGACGATTTCCTGCGCGACCGTGGTGTTTCGATGCAAAGCACGATCTCACGCTACGAAACGCTACTGTCGCAGCAACTCCACCTCGGCACCGCCGCACCCGTCGCCAAGCCTTTCGTGCTGCTGCAAGACGCAGATGACGTCGTTTTCGCCAATACCTGGCGCGACTTCGTGCCCGGCGTCCCCGTCAGCTTTGCGGGTCTCGTCTGGGGAGCGATCGGTTTTATCGGTGGCTGGATCGTGGCGGCGCTGCTGGGATTGGGCGCGCGGCGGGCCGTGAGGACGCGACGGGTCCATCGTCAGGTGCGGTAAACCAACGACGGCGAACGCGACCTGATGCACGGAAGATCGAATAGCCTCGAGCTTGTCTCGAGGAGGAATTTAAGAACTATGCGAGCGGGCTGATCCATCTGAATGGGAACGTGATGGTAAGGCCATCCGGGCTTTGCGCTCGAATTCCCCCGCCAAACTCGGCGAGGGTCGTTGATATCGTTCGGAACCAGTTCGTCCGATTGCCTGCTGGATGATCGAGCCAGAGAGCCTTGTTACGCGGAAGCTGCCGCTTCCTTGGCGACGCCGCCTGACAGCAAGCGCCAGATACCGAAGGCCACCGCGCCCATCGCAAGGAAGATCAAAAAGATCAGGAAGTTGTAGTAGATCATCGCCGCCAGCGCGACGAGCGCAAGCCCAAGGGCAATGGCCGGGACAACGGGATAGCCCCAAGCCTTGAACGGTCGGGCAAGCTTGGGCTCGGTCCGACGAAGTTTGAACAGCGATGCCATGGAGACGATGTACATGATGATCGCGCCAAACACCGACATGGTGACGATATTGGCAGTCAGCGGCAAGCCGCCGATCTGGATCAGGTTGTCGGAGAAGATCGCGGCAATGCCGACAACGCCGCCCGCGAGGATAGCAAGGTATGGTGTGCGGAATTTCGGATGGATCTTCGCGAGAACTTCCGGCAGGTAGCCTGCGCGGCCCAACGCGAAAATCTGCCTGGAATAGCCCATGATGATGCCATGGAACGATGCGATCAGGCCGAACAGACCGATCCAGACCAGCATATGCAGCCAGCCGGAGGATTCTCCGACGACGGCCTTCATCGCCTGCGGCAACGGATCGTTGATGTTCGACAGCGTGCGCCAGTCACCAACGCCTCCTGCGAAGATCATCGTGCCGAAAGCCAGGAATACGAGAGTGAGAATACCTGCGATATAGGCGATCGGCACGGTACGGGTGGGGTTCTTGGTTTCCTCGGCAGCCATTGCCGCGCCTTCGATCGCCAGGAAGAACCAGATGGCAAATGGAATGGCGGCAAAGATGCCTCCAATGGCGCCGACCGAGAATTCGGGGGCGCCAGCCCAGCCATTGGCCGCGAAGTTGGCGACGGAGAAGCCGGGCAGAACGACACCCATAAAGACCAGGAGTTCAATAATGGCGAGGATGGTAATGAAGAGCTCGAATGTCGCAGCGATGGTGACGCCGACAATATTGAGCGCCATGAAGACGATATAGGCGCCGACGGCCGCCATTTTCGGATCAAGCCCCGGGAACTGCACATTGAGATAGGCGCCGATGGCAAGCGCGATGGCCGGAGGGGCGAAGACGAATTCCACCAGTGTCGCAAAGCCCGCAACGAAGCCGCCGAGCGGGCCGAAGGCCCTGAGCGCGTACGCAAACGGTCCGCCGGCATGGGGAATAGCCGTCGTCAACTCCGTGAAGGAAAAGATGAAGGTGGTGTACATGACGGCGATCAGGATCGTGGTGATCAAGAAGCCGAGTGTGCCGGCCGCCGCCCAGCCATAGCTCCAGCCGAAATATTCGCCCGAGATGACGAGGCCGACTGCAAGTCCCCATAAATGCAGCCCGGTCAGGCTCTTGGCGAGCGTCGGTTGAGAATTTGACATGATTGTTCCCCTTTTTTGTAGATTGAACTTTATGTTTCTTGGTGTGGCAGCGCTTCTATGGCGCCTTCGGCATTTTCCTTGAGATCGACACCGGTCAGCTGCAAGCGAAGCGCCTCCCGGACGATCCAAACGATCTTGTCCGCTGCGATCTCGTAGCTGAGCCCGTCGGCATGAATATTTGAAATACAGTTGCGCTCGCTGTCCCGCCGTCCCGATTGCGGTCGGAACGTGATGTAGGCGCCGAGACTGTCAGGCACGCTTAGTCCCGGCCTCTCGCCGATCAGCACGATGGCGACTTCCGCACCAAACGCCGCCGCCGCCTCATCACCAAATGCCACCCGCGCCTGCTCGCCCAATATCACCGGGGCGACGCTGAAGCCCCCGAGACGCTTCATGCATGCTTTAAACAGCGGCACCGCGTGGTGCTCGACCGCCGAGGCCGAAAGCCCGTCTGCAATGATGAAGGCGATATCATAACGAGCGCCTGGGTTCGGGAGATCGTCTGCGTTGGTCTGACGGCCGAGATCCGGGCGCGCCAGATAGATCGTACGGTCTTTGGCGCGAGACCGAATCCGGACCGTCGGCACGGGCGCAAGCTGCTTGGCAAGGGCGACAAAATCCACGTGCCCATGCACGGCATCCCGCGCCCGGGCATGGGCAAGCTGGAAGTCGAGAATTGCCGATGTCGGCAAGGCGTCGCCGGCCCTTCCAAGCCCAATCCGGGCGCGGGTGGCGTTGCGGAACCGCGCAAACGGATCTCGTTCGAAGGGACTCATGCCGATGCCCTGTAGCTCAAGAGATTGCGGGAAAAGGCGCCCGAGGCGCTGGCCGGCGCAAGACGACCCGTGTGATCAAGCATGCCCATGCGATGAAGCCATGCTTCGAATTCCGGAGCGGGCGGACGATTGAACTGGTGCCTGAGGCCGACAATATCGTGGTAGGAAAGGCTCTGATAATTGAGCATGACGTCGTCGGCGCCGGGCACCGCGATGAGGAAGCTGACGCCCGCGACAGTCAGCAACACCATCAGATTGTCCATATCGTCCTGGTCGGCTTCCGCATGGTTCGTGTAGCAAACGTCGACCCCCATCGGCACGCCAAGCAGTTTGCCGCAGAAATGATCTTCGAGCCCGGCGCGGATAATTTGCTTGGCGTCGAAAAGATATTCGGGGCCAATGAAACCAACCACCGTATTGACGAGCAACGGATTGAGTTCACGTGCAACGGCATAGGCCCGCGCCTCGACCGTCTGTTCGTCGACACCATGATGGGCGTCGGCCGAAAGAGCGCTGCCCTGGCCGGTCTCCAGATACATGACATTGTTTCCGACCGTGCCGCGTTTCATGGAAAGTGCTGCCTGCTGGCCTTCCCTGAGGATGGCGAGATCGACGCCGAAACCCTTGTTGGCGGCTTCCGAGCCGGCGATTGACTGGAACACCAGATCGAGCGGCGCTCCAGCCTCGATCGCCTTGATTGAGGTGGTGACATGGGTCAGTACGCAGGATTGGGTCGGGATATCGAACCGTTCGCGCAGCCGGTCGAAAAGAACCATCAATCTTGTGCAGGCTTCAAGATTGTCGGTCGCCGGGTTGATGCCGATGACCGCATCGCCGATCCCATAAAGAAGTCCGTCGAGCGTCGAGCCGGCAACGCCTTCAGGATCATCGGTGGGATGATTGGGCTGAAGGCGGCTCGATAGTCGGCCGGGCAGACCGATCGTGGAGCGAAAGGCCGTGACCACCCTACATTTGCCGGCGACGGTGATCAGATCATGGTTGCGCATGATCTTGGAGACCGCCGCGACCATTTCGGGGGTGAGGCCTGGTGCAATGGCGAGCAGTTTTTCGGAGGTTGCGTCGTAGGAGAGAAGCCAATCGCGAAACTCACCGACCGTCATATGAGATACCGGCGCGAACGCCATCCAATCATGGCGGTCGACGATCAGTCGACTGACCTCGTCGACCTCGTATGGGATGACGAGATCCTCCAGGAAAGTCTTGAGAGGCATATCCGCGAGCAGGTAACGGGCGGCCACGCGCCGCTCATTGCTTGACGCTGCGATCCCGGCCAGCACGTCACCTGATTTCAGCGGCGAAGCGCAAGCCAAAACCGATTTCAGATCCTGAAAGACATGGCGTTCGCGTCCTAGAACGATCGAATATGTTGTCATCTGCTCCTGGCCGTCGATCAGCCTATTCGATGCCCGAGAACTCGTCCGCCTTTGGTGGGCATTCGCCGGCTTCCGCCGAGCATGTTTTTGCTCGGCCCCATATCCAGGAACGCAAGATGCGTGCCATTTAATGGGCTAACCTACCAAGGCAACCGTGCCAAAGGCTCCGGATGGCGGGCTATGACCGCTACACAGCTCGGCTCTCGCAGAGACTGTTTTCAATTTAGGGTGGTTGTATCCACTTTACGATAACATGCTCCGATATGCGCACATTTGCGCCCGGCTCAACACTGATTGCGAGAATATTCGTTGATCGTCCCGGTCCCGTGGTTCTGGCCGGGGTGCTTTTTCGGTGGGCATTCTGTGCTGAGACGCGATCGTCAATTTTGAGCGAACTGACCGTGGATCGACGAGGATGTCGAAAAACTAGCCAGTTGTGCAAATCAATGAACCGGCAATTCTCTTGCCCCCAAGAGTTCAGGTCGTGCGGTTCCCGCACGACAATCGAGCTAGTCATTAGCGGACAAAGATTGGTTTCCCACGTCATCATTATCGCGTCTTGCATTTCTGCAAGAACGTACGTTCGGTTGAGGGAGATAACCATCTGATTAATGGTGATCCCGGCGCGATTCGAACGCGTGACCCCCAGATTAGGAAACCGCTACAGCTCCCTATAAGGCAGGGCGTTCAGCGCTTCGTGTTGCATCCATGTTGCAGTCAGGCCATAAATGCCTTCTCTGCGGCCGCCAATTCGTCGGCGTCATTGTCTTTCGGAAACAGATGTCCGTAGGTGTCCATCGTCATAGCAATGGTTGAGTGGCCCATGCGCTCCTGAACCATCTTCGGCGTCAGGCCAAGGCCGCCATCTTCCTTCCGATTAATGCACCACGAGGCGTAGAAGTGCCTCAGCGCGTGCATGCCGGTGTATTTGGGTTCCAAGAGCGGATGGCCCTTCTTGTCGAGCTTGCCACTGCCCACCGCAATACCGGCGGCAACCCAGGCAGGATGCAGACCGCGCCGCAAGATGTTGTTGAGCTGCTCGACCCTGCCGGCGCCATTCGGGAATACGAGATCGAGCGTCATGATCGTTTCGCCGGCTTCGTCCTTCTTGCCGCTATTTCGCTTCGGGCAAGCGAGCTTCCATTCCTTTAGGGCGTTTATAACCATGGGCGGGGCAGGCACCATGCGCTCGCTCGATTCCGACTTCGGCCGACCAATATCATTGAACCGATCGGCTCGCTGCCGGACGTGGATCTCGCGCTTGTCGAGGTCGACATCTGACCACCTCAGCCCTCGTGCCCGTCGATGGCGGCGGCGTGCGGGAAGCTTTGACGGAACAGCAGATCCGTGCCGGCCAGGAGCTGAAGCGTTGCCGCGAGATCCTTGGCATCAAAGCCTACGACATCATGAGCAAGGTTGCCGGCCAAGGATATGCGATCGGGGAGCTTGCGAAGTCGCACCGGGAGCGCACCACGCTTGCAGATTATCTAAAGGATGGCCTCGATGAAATGGCCCGCAACTGGGGCTATGAAAACCGAGGTACGCAAAGGAAGAGTGCATGACGGCCACTTGCGCCGTTACAACGAAGAAGGTATAGTTTATCTATAGTGGTGATTTGCGTAAGAGCTGGGCCCTCCCGCGTTATTATGGATCTTGGAACGCCGAAAGGTAGCCGAAATTGGCTTTGCATTTCGGACAAACATAAGGCCTTCCGGACTGGTCCGATTGAATCGTCAACACAAACCTCCCTTCGTCCATGCAGACAGGGCATAACGCCGTCCCGATTGGATTTTTGTTAGCGTCGCATCTATAGCGATAACCTGATCGCTCGACGGTTTCCTCTTTTCGTTTGAGGAGAGATCTGAGCGACGATATCTCCGCCTCTTTTGAGCGGATATCTTCCTGGGCATCAACAAGCCCGAGTTTTGCTTCGGCAAGGGCGCTCGTAGCTTCTGCGATCCTCAATTTGAAGCCGGCCTCATCGACGCGCCTATCGATGTCATTGAGTTGCTTGACGATGGTCAGAGCGGTCGAAACGCCACCTAAGGCGGCAGGTATGTCCATAGCAATCTCCTCGCCAACGGTATTACGAAGCGGCTCAATGACAGTGATAGCCGCCAGTCTTGTGATTGGTATGGCAGCCATTGCCGTCGGTCCCGCCGCTATGGGCGAAAGCGCTGATTGCAGACAAAGCGAGTACGGTCGCTGCGAGAGCGATTCTTGCAAGTTTCATTGGTTGAGTTCCCATCCCGGTTACACTTTAAGTAAAGCATAAGCGCTACCGGAAGTCGATTCATTCTCAACCGTTGATAGGCGCGTCATCGACGATAGTTAACGGCTCCGCTTGAACCAGCTACCGCCCACCGTGCAGACGGACGAGGCTACTACCATTGGGTGACTTATCAACTACTGGAAGAAGAGCTAAACTTTCGGTTGCTGATCAATCAGCATAAAGGGAGGGTAACATGAGGAAGCTACTCGGGCTTGCATCGAGCGCTTTTCTAATGGCGCTACCAGTTTCCGCCGCGGACTACACCTATCAGTGCCCTGCGGACAGTAACGTTTGCTCATATTCAAACAATGCACCGGAAACTGAGAAAGTTAGGGGTGGAAAGGGGCACACTGCAGACACAAGCGCTGAAATACTCGCGCCAAAGGACCGCTACCTCGCCAACATGTCGGCGAAAATAGCGAGCCAAAACGGGATAAGGCCCGCTTGCAATATCGAATCCATGGGTGGGGCAACCACAGTGACCATTCAGGGTATAGATGTCACGGTGTATAAGTCTGCGATTGTTCGAGCGCATGCGGAGACCGGATCCGGCATGCAGCGTGAGGGAACAACAGCGCATATGCATTGCGCCTTCACTGCGAAGGTAGTTCGGAAGCCGAAATAGCTGGAACTTCCCACGCTACGCAACTTGCTCCAAACCCGCCCGGCTCACCGCGGCGGGTTTTGTTATCGAAGGCGTCTGAATCAAGACCACGCCGCACGGCAATTTTTGAAAACGGCACAAGGTGAGCGCCTCGCAAGTGCAGTCGTTATGGCCATAGGATCGGTCGTTCGGCCTGCTGCATCGGTCGGGGAAAGCACGCCTGCGTCCATGGTGCACCCGCAGCCCGTCATGATTGACCGCATCGCCAACGGCATTTCGCAAACTGAAAAGCTGAAATTCAATTCATAGACGAGCACCGAATGACATCCAACGACGATATCCTTCGCGCTCTCGGGCGCGTGGAGGGAAGGCTTACCGGCATCGAGGATAGCGTTTCCCACCTTCGCGAGGAAGTCAGCGACGAGAAGGATAGTGCCCATGAAAGTCGTTCCGTCATCCACAGGCGGCTCGACGAACAGGCCAAGCAAATCCATCTCCTCGACATGACGATAACGGTCAGCAGTGGCGTCGATGGCCAGATCCGCGAGGAGATCAAAAGCGTCAAGGAGACCGTCGAGAAGAACCATGAAGCGGTCGCCCCCACTCTCGAGGAGTGGAAAAAAATGAAGACCCTTGGTTATGGCATTTCAGGCCTGATAGCCTTTGCCGGTCTGACCGTCGGCGGGATCGTTGCTTACGCCAGCGACGGCGCCGTGGCTTGGATCAGGCACTGGCTCAAGATCAACTGAGCGATTGGTAAAAGAAGCCCCGCCGAGGCGGGGCAAGTTCATTGACAACACAGATCACACAGGAAGGAACAAAACACCCGTGCGATCCTGCTGATATAACGATGATGGGATTGGTAAGGTTCCTGGTCTGCGGCACGCATAATGCCTGACACAATCAAGGCTGGATTGGCCTGATTACCCGTGAGGGTCTCCAGGCAGCTCAAATACGTTAGCTGAGATTGGCTCTAGAAAAGGTGTTCCAATTCGGCGAACGAAAGATACCGTAGGCGCTTGGCGTTGCATCGGTAATCGTGACGCACAAAACCCCCGAGGGCAAACCCGTATCTTTTGTCATAGTGAAAGGATTCTGCCCTCACGCCGGCACGTTCTGCGAGTTGATTCTTCGCCTTATACTTGACGCAGACGATGCGCTCGCCGCCACTCAGCGTCAGTACGTTCGATATGCTCGCGTCGCTGATATCACGCTCATTGTAATAGGTCTTGCGTGCATATTCGATGACCTCAGATCTTTCGGCAGGCGTTGGTGGGATCTGGGCAACATACACCGGATCGAACGGCTCGGGAGTGCCGCAGCCGGTTATTGATATCGGAAGTGCGAGAAGAGCCAGGCTAAGAATTTGCTTTATTGGCCGCAGCGTCTCAGTGGCGTATCGTCGATATTGCCGGTTCAGTCGCACCAGTCGTTCCTCCGTTTCGGGTTCCAGGACCGCGCGAAGCCTTCCTTGAGCAGCTTCTTCCCAATCTCCTCCCCATTCGTTCGGTAAATGTTTATGAGCGGTCGGTGCGACGGCGTACGGTCCACCGCGCCGCTCAAGACGACACGCAAGCCCTTTTCAGCCAAAAGCTCTTTCAGTCTTCCCTTGGCGATCAGCGCCAGTTTCCGTTCCTTGATGCACTTTGCGTGCGATCCGATCTCCGGCGTATCAATTCCCGAGACGAACGGAACACCTTCCCCCAACAGTCGCATATTCTGCCCGTCGCATTTCACCGTATCGCCGTCGACAACAGTCAGCGATGCGCAAATAATCAGTCCAGCTATCATTCAACGATATTTCCATGCTCGGCGGCCTCGAGCTTCAGTCTTAGCGCCTGTTCCTGCTCATTTGACTTATGAGGGAAATGCTCGAAGCACCACCAGCGGGTCGGCACAGACGGGGAGGGGCTGTTGCCCCAGCCGCCCCACTCCGTGCACCGCTCTTCCTCGCAATAGTGGACATACATTTGCGGCGCGTTGGTCAGTGCCGGCTTGTCGGTGTCGCTCATTCATCCCTCATCACAGCAATAGTCTTGCTTCGGCATTGGCATCCGCGGACACCGGCGCCGTTGGCAGAATGATAAGCTGATCATCGCGTAACGGTCGCTGCAGCGTGCTTGCCACCTCCCAAGGCGCCGTGAGCCATGTCTCGATCTCTTCTTGATTGGTGAGGATCGCGGGCATTGCCTTCTGATGGATCGGCGCGACGATAGCGTTTGGCTCCGTCGTCAGGAACCCAAAGAGGTCTGACGTTATCAACCCCTCCTTGATCTTCCGGACGCTCTGCCATTGCGGCACCCAAATTCCTGCGAAGAACATCAGCGGGCAGCTCGGATCGGCGGCGAACCATGCATTCGGCGTTCGTCCACCCTCGGGCTTTCTTGCGGGGTCGGGCTCGGCAAAGCTTGTGAAGGGCACGACGCAGCGAAACTCGGTGCCGTGCCAACGCTTCCAGTGCTTGCTGGCGACGTTGCGGACATTGGTTGTCCCGCCATCGGGCTCCATCTTCAGCAGTTCTTGAAAATCGAATTCCTTGCCCTTTTTTCGCAGCGCGTCGGCGCGCTTGCTCGCCGCCTGGAAGAGCGCTTGGGAGGAACTCGGCAGGCCCCAGCGGACCTGCGCCAGCTCGCGGCCAGCCGGGGTGTTGCGCACGATCGGCGCCATGCGGTCCGGCCAGATCTCCGCTGTCGGTTCCATGTTGCCGGTGCTGTCGATCATCGCTTGAGTAATTCCGCGGATCGCCTCCTGGTTACTGAGCATGCTGTAGAGATTGCACACATCGCCCTCCTTTGGCGTCCACGTGCCTTTTCGGCTGACTTCGTCCGTGTCGATGAATTGGCCGTTCCAGCGGTCCCTGAAATGGCGGGCAGCTTCGCGGCTGCTGAACAAAAGACAAGATAGTCATCCGCTTCGATCGAAGCCCCATAGCTTTTTGAGCCGCCTTCGATGGCTAGCGCCGATGTGACCACCGCGCCCCGCTCGTGAAGGGGATACGCCTTTTCTCCAGTCTGATAGTTGCCCCACCAAATTATGACATGGTGCGGCAGGTGGCTGTCGAGCCTCCAGCGTGCAAGCGGATTCTCGCGTCGATCTGCCATTTTATAAAACCCCGTCCTCCCAGATTGGCTTCTTGATCGTGGTGACCTTGACCAGGCGGCGTACGGGCAGCCTGCCGGTTTCAGACCCCCAAATTTGAAGCACTTTCAGGCTCATGTAGTCTCCCCGGTCGCAGCGCTCACAATGGAAGCGAGACGCCAGTCGGTCGAGGCTGACATCCGTCGTCAGTTGCAGCAGGTCACGCGGGAAAAACCGGTAGGTCCTTTTGCAGAACTGACACGTAACCTCCAGCAATTGTCCTGCGTCCGCCGCATTGCGCAGGCTCCACCCACGCAACTTCTTGGCTTCGTTCATTTCCGGCATTGTCAGTCTCGGTCGTAGATCGGCCGCCAGCCGCGCGTCATGCCTCTGCTCATGGCACCTTCCGTCAATGCACTCTGATGGCGTAGGTGGCGGATATCTTCCAGCAGGGTGTCTATAGCTGCGTTTGCACGCTCATCGTCTTCCACGGCTTCGCCGACCGGCTGCTCTCGCATATCCGTGCTCCATACTTCAGTTTTCAGATTGGCGGCCGCAGCGCCGATGTTCTTATTATGTTCGCAGTAGGAGGGGAGTCAATAATCAATCTGGGTCAATTGCCTTTTAAGGTAATGCTGATGAAGTTGCGGCATGACGAAGCCGCCCCGCAAGCCTTCCAAGCCGCTGCTCGGTGAAGCCGATGCGCTGCTCCGCAGTCGCCCACGTCGGCGCCGAGATCCTGACCAGCCCAATCTCCCCTTAGACCCGATGCCCGCGCGCATCGAGCCTTGCCTTGCCCTGCTGAAGTCAAAGCCGCCGAAGGGTGATGAGTGGGTTTATGAAATCAAATGGGATGGCTACCGCCTGGCAGTCCACATCGAGCCTACAGGCGTGCGAATCCTGACACGGGGAGGCCACGATTGGACGCACCGTTTCCCGGCAATCGAGCAAGCGGCCAAGCAGCTCCCCGTCGCCACCGCGATCCTGGACGGCGAGGCCGTGGTTCTTGACGAACAGGGTCGGCCGGATTTTGGCCTGTTGCAACAATCGCTCGGCGGCCGCGGCGGCAAAAAGAGGTCAAGCACGGCGCTCTTCATGGCCTTTGATCTGATCTATTTCGATGGTCATGATCTGAGGAATGCGGAACTCAGCATGCGCCGCCATCTGCTCGAGGATCTGGTGCCGACCGAAGGGAAGGGCGATATCCGGCTTTCAGAAGAGGTTGACGCTGATGGCGACGCCTTGTTGCGCGTTGCGTGCGAGCATGGCTTGGAAGGCATCATCGCCAAGGATCGCAACAGTGCGTATCGCAGCGGCCGGCTCGGCGATTGGGTGAAGGTCAAGTGCATCCAGAGCGACAGTTTTATGATCGTCGGTTATGAGCGATCCACAGTCGCGCGTGCCGGGATCGGGAGGCTTCTGCTCGCCGCGCGCCAAGGCGAGAAGCTGGTCTATGTCGGCGGGGTAGGGACCGGATTCAACGAGCGTAACGCTTATGAGCTTCGCGAGAAGCTCGATGGCCTCATCACAACCACGCCGGCTGCAATGGTCGATCGCAAGGGAGCAATCTTCGTGAAGGCAAAGCTAATTGCTGAGATCGAATATCGAGCATGGACTGATGATGGAAAGTTGCGGCACGCCTCTTATAAAGGGCTGCGGGAGGTGCAGGACAATGCGGCCGTTTATGAGATTGTGTAACGGCTGCCCGCTACAGTGCGCAATCGATACAAGGCTTAAGAACTCCCGTCAGAGCCAACACGATGCCGAGCAGAACGAACGACGTCGTCAGCACCCAAAAAGGCCAGTGGCTTAGGAACTTCTGTCTCGGCGTCGCCCAGTCCTGATCATGATCTGGGAACTCAGATCGATGGAGCTTCGGGCCGAAATCTTTGCTGAAATCGAAGCCGTTTCTGAGGTAAAAGATTAGCGACCTGATGTACCAATACCAGCTGTAAGCACAAATGCTTCCGACAAAGCAGAACGCGAACCACAACTGAATTCGATCTTCACCCAATCAAGCTTCCCCATCGGTGTCGCCATCTTCATCCAGTTCGTGCACCGGCAGATAGGTGTTCTTTTCCATCCACTCCCGGACGATAAACCTGATCGTGTCATTGCGCGTCATGCCGAACTCGCCGGCCAGGTCGCGCAAGGCTTCTTCAACATCATCTTCCATCGAGACGGCGCCGGCATTGCGCAGTCGTAGCGCGGCTCGACGAAGCATGATCTGCAGATCTGCTCGCGAAATATCAGCAATCCGATCGGCGGCGTCTTCGAGGAGGGTGGCAGTGTCCGGCGAGGTCATCGTATTTCCTCTAGACCAGCAAGTTCACGAGCGATCATGAATCCCACGATAGCTGCACTTTTTGCTGCATCCGCGATAGGATATCTGGATGGGGAGGGCGTGTATTCAGGGCGTCGTAAAGTATCTCATCGCTGCAAAGACAATACCACCGCTGGCGATTGCGATACTAAGCATTGCCCCGACAATACCGACTATCTGCCAAGTTGAAGGCAGGCCGGATACCTTACCCTTGATCTCAGACGTGTCTTTTAGAAGAGTCTTAAGGTCTCCCTTAATCTCCTTCATATCGTCTTCGAGACGCTTTACGCGGGCTTCCATGTCACCAGAGTTGCCACCGCCGCCCCCTTTTTTCAATACCTGCTGGAGTGTTTCGGTGAGAACGTCTGTACGTCCCTCAAAAAGATTGATGACGTTGTGGGCCGGCTCCTCCTCGCTCATTGTGATTCCTCGTCGTCTGGACGGGCCATCGCCTTCACTGTTTCGCCAAGGGACTTCCTAAACGCTAAGGAGGCCTCCAAAACCCGATCTGCGGCCTTTTCACCCGCCTCTCGCCCTTTCTCGCGCTCACCAAGGAATTTAAGAGACTCGATCAGAACCGCTTCCATTTTGAGCATCGCAGCAATTAGGTAGGCACTTTGTTCAACAGTGGTCGGGCGCGTATCACCTTTGAAGTAGGTGTGTACTACGTCGATAATTTCTCCAGAAGACATTCCAGATTTCGTCTCAGTCATCACGTCCTCGTTACCCTGCCAGCGACGCCGCCAACCATGCACTACCAACAAAAAGATTTAGCGCATGAAAACAACTCGGAGTCGATCAGCAGGGCGATCTTTGCGAGGAATTTTATGGAGACCTTCAAGAAGAACTGATCCAGAATCAGCCAACGACCTGTGGATGTTAGCCCTTTTGAAAGTGTCTCCGCACGAAGCGTTGGAAAGCTTCTCGGCTCTCTCCGTAGAAAAGAACGGCCGGCCACCGCTGGCGAACCGCCAGAGGAAGCAAAATTGCAAGACAACGTTAGACCGATCGCCCCAGTCAGTATTGCGGGCCTCTCCCCACAGATCCCGCCCACCGGGATGCCGATCTTTGAGCTCGTGAAGCCGGTCGATCTATTCGTTGACCCTGCCTATCAGAGGAACGTCAGCGAAAAGGGCATGCGTCAGATCCGGCGCATCATCGAGGGTTTCGACTGGGCTAAATTCAAGCCGCCGATCTGCGCGTATGCGGAAAACAGTGGGCAGACGATTCTCAAAGTGCTTGATGGGCAACATACCGCAATTGCGGCAGCTTCAAACCCGCACATCCATTTCATTCCGGTGATGATTGTTGATGCCGAAGACACCGTCGCCCAGGCGAAAGCCTTCATCGGGCAAAACACCGACCGCCTCGGAGTTACCACGCTCCAACTCCATCAGGCCGCGCTCGCCGCCGCTGACGAGGATGCCCAGACGCTCGAGCTTGTTTGCACTCGGGCGAATATTAGGGTCTTGAAGACTACGAACGCCTATACGGGCACAGGCACGAGACAAACCATTGCAGTCAAGCAGATTGAGGCTTTGATCAGCCGGCGCGGCCCGAAGTTGGCGCGTGAAATATTGGAGGTCTTGGCAAGTGCGGAACGAGGTCCGTTGACGGCCCCGCAAATCAAGGCTGTCGAGTTGCTCCTCACCGACGAGGAATACTGCGACAAAATCACGCCAGAAGATCTGACTGACGCAATCGTCGACCTGCTGTTCACCGCTGAAGATGAGGCGAAGCTCTTTGCCGCCACGCACAAAGTGCCATTTTGGAGAGCACTCGGGATCACGTGGTTCAGGAAATGCAAAAAGCGAAGGGCGATCGTCAAGCAGGCTGCCTAACGACTGCATCGTTCACCCTTACTTGCCGCGGCGTCGTCGTTATCTGCCGCGGCAGCTTTCCTAGTTTTTTCAAGATAGTGCTTGATGGCCCGTTTCAATTCGATCTGCCACGTTCCCAAGCTGATCCCTGTCCGTTAAAGTTTCAATCGTCGATATCGCCTTTTAGGTGACGGACTAAGATTTCCGCTTCGCCCTGTCCCCTACCGTTTCGGAGTTCGCTCCATATTTTCAGCAACTCCTCGCGATTCGAAATAATCCATTTCTTTATTTTGCGGTCAAAGCGGGATTCCTTCCCTACAAGCCGCTCGCCGGTGTCTACGGCATAACTGGCCTGATGCAAAACACTACCGTAGTCCAGATGAATATGAGGCCTGCCGTGATTCTTGTTGGGGTCCATCTTTAGTCTGAGGCTCCTCGATTGAAGCAATAATAGTTCGGGCCACCGGGACGATCCTCGGGATGGCCTTATCAATCCCTCTTCGTTGGCGAGAATATTATGGAGTTGATTCAGTGATGCATCGATGTCGTAATCATCCTCTCCGGTTTCAGTCATCAATCGGCCGCCAACGTGTCACTTCAAACATCTCAGTCATACCTTGCCGGCGATACTGCTGCCTCATGTTAGGCGCCTTCCCCGCCGGTCCCATGCCGAACTTTCCGGCAGTGTCGAGCGTACCCTGTTCGACCTGGCCGCTATCTCGCTGGTATTGGATCTCAGTACCCAGCGGTGGTTCGGTCGTTTGCCATTCGGCCATCTTTTTCTCCTTTGTTGTTGATCGGTTTCACCACGCAGCGCCGCTTTGCTGGCCATATCCCGCGGGGTTTGGAATCATGTTGCGTTCCATGTCGCATGGATCTGCCGATAGCTCATCGAAACGATTGCAAATCAATGGAATCCCATGCAACAAAAATGCAACATGAAGTTAAGGCTAAGGGTGCCTAAGTATTTGAAAAGACTGGTGATCCCGGCGCGATTCGAACGCGCGACCCCCAGATTAGGAATCTGGTGCTCTATCCTGCTGAGCTACGGGACCACTTGAGTGCCATGCATACAAAAGGCTTGGCGTGAAGCCAAGCCTTAATTGTTGCTAGAGGCCGAGGCGCTGTTCGGCGAGGCGGACCCAGTAGGAGATGCCGTGGGCGATGGCTTCGTCATTGAAGTCGTAGGCCGGGTTGTGGAGGCCGGCGCTGTCGCCGTTGCCGATGAAGATGAAGGCGCCGGGCCGGGCGTTCAGCATGTAGGAGAAATCCTCGCCGCCCATCATCGGATCGATCTCGGCGTTGACGTTCGCCTCGCCGGCGATGGCGCTGGCGGTGGCGACCGCATGCTCGGTCTCATCGGGGTGGTTGACGGTGACGGGATAGTTGCGATGGAAGCTGATTTCGGCCTCGGCGCCGTGGGCCGCGACCAATCCCTCGACGATCTGCCGGAACCGCGTCTCGGCGAGCGTGCGCACCTCAGGGTCGAGGGTACGAACCGTACCGGCGAAGGTCGCATCGTTCGGAATGACGTTATGGGCGAAACCGGCATTGAACTTGGTCACCGAGACGACCACCGAGCGTAGCGGATCGGCGCTGCGCGAAGCGATCATCTGCAGGTTGGCGACGATCTGGGCGCCGATGGCGATCGGGTCGATCGTCCGGTGCGGCTGGGCGGCGTGGCCGCCGCGGCCCTTGATGGTGACGGTGAATTCGTCGGTCGCCGCCATGATCGCGCCCTTGCGGGTGGCGAACTGGCCGACCGGCAGGCCCGGCAGATTGTGCATGCCGTAGACCTCTTCGATAGCGAAGCGCTCCATCATGCCGTCCTTGACCATCAGATTGCCGCCGCCGCCGCCTTCTTCGGCGGGCTGGAAGATGACGGCGACATTGCCGTTGAAGTTGCGGGTTTCGGCGAGGTATTTCGCGGCGCCGAGCAGCATGGCGGTGTGGCCGTCATGGCCGCAGGCATGCATCTTGCCCGGCGTCTTCGAAGCCCAGGGTTTGCCAGTGATCTCGGTGAGCGGCAGGGCGTCCATGTCGGCGCGCAGGCCGACCGTGCGGGAGCCTTCGCCCTTGCCCTTGATCAGGCCGACGACACCGGTGCGGCCGATGCCGGTGACGATCTCGTCGACGCCGAATTCCTTGAGTTTTTCGGCGACGAAGGCGGCCGTATTTTCCACCGCGAAGAGGAGCTCGGGCCGGGCATGAATATGGCGGCGCCATTCGGCGACCTCGTCCTGCAACTCCGCGGCTCTGTTCAAAATCGGCATATCGGCGTTCCTGTTATGAAATCTCGACAATCTTTCATCGCATCACAAGGGTGTGAGGCTGTGGAAATTACTTAGTCAATGACCTTTGCCATGTCATAGCCATATAGGCTAAATAGGGGAAGATTTCGAGATTTTCCTGATATCTGAAGGACGAACCGTGTCGACGCGCCACTTCCGTTTGTTTGCTGCCTTGCGGCCGCTTTCTTTCGTATCAGCGGCGACTGCCGTTTTTCTGGGCTCCGTTTCGCTTGCCCAGGCCAATCCGCATATTCTCGTCGACGTGCAGACCGGCCGCGTGCTCGAGCATGAAGAAGCCTTCCGCAAATGGTATCCGGCCTCGCTGACCAAGCTGATGACCGTCTATACCGTGTTCGATGCGATCCGCGCCGGGCAGATCAGCCTCGATACGCCGATCGTCATGAGCAAGCGCGCCGCCGCGCAGCCTGCCGCCAAGATGTATTTCAAGCCGGGCCAGAAGCTGACGCTCGACAGCGCGCTGAAGATCCTGATGGTGAAATCGGCTAACGACATCGCGGTCGCGGTCGCCGAAGCCATCGGCGGCACGCAGGAAGGCTTCGTGACGCGGATGAACGGCGAGGCGCTGAAGCTCGGCATGACGGATTCGCATTTCGTCAATCCGAACGGCCTGCCCGGCAAGGGTCAGTATACAACGGCGCGTGACCTTGCGGTGCTGACGGTGGCGCTGCGCCGCGACTTTCCGCAATATGCCGGCTATTTCGCGCTGGAGGGCTTCACCACCGGCCAGCAGAACGTGCCGAGCCTCAACATGCTGATCGGCCGCTTCGCCGGCGCCGATGGCATGAAGACCGGCTTCATTTGCGCCTCGGGCTTCAACCAGATCGGGTCGGCGACGCGCAATGGCCGCACGCTGGTCTCCGTCGTGCTTGGCACCGACAGCCTTGCAGCGCGCGCCGATGCGACGGCGAACCTTTTGCAGAAGGGTTTCACCACCCAGCCTGCCAGCAACGACACATTGGGTTCGCTGAGACCCTACGGGTCGGGACAGGACCAGGTGACCGACATCAGCGCCGATATCTGCAGCGCCAAGGGCGCAAAGGTGCGCAGCGAAACGCGCGACGAGGTCGGCCGCATGAGGGTGCAGTCACCCTACATCCAGCCAATGGACCACGATCCGCAATTCGTCTTTGCCGGCCTGATTCCGGGCCAGGATCCGCAGCCGGCTGCGCAGCCGGAAAAAATGGCACGGGGCGATACCGCGGGAACGCTCGCCAACGTGCCGGTGCCGATGCCGCGCCCGACATCCTTTTAAGCTTTTAAGGTAGATGACATGAGCGCGCTCAACGACAGGATTCCGGTCACCATCCTGACCGGCTTTCTCGGTGCCGGCAAATCGACGCTGCTCAACCGCATCCTCAAAGACCCCGTGATGAAGGATGCGGCCGTTATCATCAACGAATTCGGCGATGTCGGCATCGACCACCTCCTGGTCGAAAGTTCCGGCGATTCGATCATCGAGCTGTCCGACGGGTGCCTTTGCTGCACCGTGCGCGGCGAGTTGGTGGATACGCTGGCGAACCTGATGGACGCGGTGCAGACGGGCCGCGTCAAGCCGGTCAAGCGCGTCGTCATCGAGACGACAGGCCTTGCCGATCCTTCGCCGGTCATGCAGGCGATCATGGGCAATCCCGTCATCGCCACGAATTTCGAGCTCGACGGCGTCGTTACCGTCGTGGACGCGGTGAATGGGCTGCAGACGCTCGATAATCACGAGGAAGCGCGCAAGCAGACGGCGGTCGCCGACCGGTTGATCGTCTCGAAAAAGTCGATGGCCGAGGCGACGGACGGGCTGGAAAAGCGCCTGCGGGCGCTCAATCCGCGTGCCGTGATGATGGATGCCGACAGCACTGATGCGGGCAGTGCCGCAGTACTGGTCAACGGGCTCTACGATCCGGCGACGAAGAGTGCCGATGTTGGCCGCTGGCTGCAGGACGAGGATGCACACGAGGCGCATCACAATCACGACCACGGTCGTGATGGACATCACAATCACGATGATAATCGTGATGGCGATCATGGCCATGATCATGCTGGTCACCACCACCATCATCACGCTCATGCGGATCAGGATCCGCATGACGTCAATCGTCACGATGCCTCGATCCGTTCTTTCTCGATCATTGAGGAGAAGCCGATCGATCCGATGGCGCTCGAGATGTTCATCGATCTCCTGCGTTCGGCCCATGGCGAGAAGCTGTTGAGGATGAAGGCGATCGTGTCGGTCTCCGACCGGCCGGATCGGCCGCTGGTGCTGCATGGGGTGCAGAGCATCTTCCATCCGCCGGTGCGGCTTCCCGCCTGGCCGGGGGAAGACCGGCGCACACGCATGGTGCTGATCACCAGGGATCTGCCGGAAGCCTTCGTGAAGGATCTCTTCGACGCCTTCCTCGGCAAGCCGCGCATCGATATGCCGGATCGTGCGGCGCTCTCCGACAATCCGCTCGCCATTCCCGGCCTCAGAATTTAGAGCATGTCGCGCAAAAGTGTGCAGCGGTTTTGCGATAACGACATGCGTAAAACAAAGAGCTAAAGCGCGGGAAGCGAATCTGAAAGATCGCGACGCGCTTTAGCGCTTGCGGATCAGGAAGCGATGGCCGCTTTCGGTCTTTTCCGTCTCGACCAGTTCGTGGCCGTCCTCATTGCAGAAATGCGGCATGTCGATCACAGCAAGCGGATCGGTGGTGTCGACGCGAATGAGTGTGCCGCTCGCCATGGCGGCGAGCTTCTTGCGTGTCTTGATCACGGGGAAGGGGCATTTCAGGCCGCGAAGATCGTAGAGAACGGGGGTCAAGCCGTTCAGTTCCGCGCCCAGAATTTCCAGAACGGCTTCTTTGCCGCGGCTTCCGCCGTTTCCTGCGGTTCGGGAGCCGTGTAGGCGAGCGGATTCTGCATCGGGTTCTGCATCGGCACCGGCACGACCGCAGGTGTCGCGGCAGCGACGGCCATTGGCTGCGGCTGGGCAGGTGCTGCAGGCGTGGCGCCAGGCGCGCTTTTGGCGGCAAGGCCCTGCGCGGTGCGCTTGGCCATCAGGTCTTCGAGTTCGGCGACCTTGACCATGCGGCCGGCTTCCAGCGAGGTGCCGGTCGGGGCGTAAGCAAGTTCGCGGCCCTTGCGCGTCTTGGCGACCACGGCCTTGCGCTCGGCTTCGGTGGGATCGTACCAGGCCATGCCGTCAAATTTGCTCATCGCCTTGGCATAATCGGCATCGTAGGTCTTGCCGTAGGAGGCGAGAGCTGCGGTCAGCGCCGGCGGCGTCGACATAGCCGGGCACTTGCCGGCGGCGTTGAAGGCGCCGCCGTCGGTTGCCTGCTGATTGAAGACGTATTTCTTCTCGCAGACATTCACCTCGGGCGGGCGCTTCGTCACTTCAAAATTGTCGTAGCCGACCTTCAGCATCTTCCAGAAGTCGTAGCTGCTGTCGAGGCGATGCTTGACCATGTTTTCCGCGGTCATGCGGAAGGGGAAGGCCTGCAGCTGCACCGTCGCCTGGCCGCCCTTGAAAGCGTCGCGGGCGAAGGCGTAGATCTCCAGCACCTGCTGGTCGGTCATCGAATAGCAGCCGGAGGAGGAGCAGGCGCCATGGATCATCAGATCGGAACCGGTGCGGCCGTTCGCCGCGTCGTAGCGGTTCGGGAAGCCGGTATTGATCGCCAGATAATATTTGGAATTGGGGTTCAGGTTGGCGCGCGTCAGGTCGTAGAAACCTTCCGGCGCCTGCCGGTCGCCGGTCTTTACCTTCGGGCCGAGACGGCCGGACCAGGCGCAGATCTTGTAATCGGCGATCTTGTCAAAACGGTTGTCGGTCTTCGCCTTCCAGATCTCCATGGCACCTTCTTCCTTGAAGATGCGGATCATGATCGGCGAATTGCGGTCCATGCCCTTGGCGGACATCTGAGCGAGGATGTGGCCGGGAAGCGGCTGCTCGACCTTGTTCTTGACCTTGGAAAGATCGACCTGCGCGGTTTCCAACGCGTCATTGCAGCCGGACAGAGCCAGCGCCATGAGGGAAATATAGGCAAAATGACGTATGCGCATCCAAACTAGCCCATAAAGATAGTGCCACCCGGTCCGCCTATGGAGTCCGGGCATCAGAAGGAATCATAGGCGGCTTATACTTTATAAACCCTTACCAGCCTATGACTTTGCCACGAACGTCCCCGCAAGCGCGAGTGTTACAGATAACATCAATGTGGCCAAGATTTGGCCCCAATCGGCGAAGAGCCGAATGTCTGTTAGAGATTGCGGCCCATTGCGAGGAATTTCTGCCGGCGGTCGTTGCGCAACTGCTCGCCGGAACGGGACGCCATTTCGGCCAGGGCATTGGCGATCATATCGCCGGTCGCGGCAATGACGCTGTCGGGATCGCGATGCGCGCCGCCGAGCGGCTCGGAAATGATGCCGTCGATGATGCCGAGCGATTTCAGGTCTTCAGCGGTGATCTTCATGTTGGTCGCCGCTTCCCGGGCGCGGGTGGAATCGCGCCAAAGGATGGAGGCTGCCCCTTCGGGCGAGATGACGCTGTAGATCGAATGCTCGAGCATGTAGACCCTGTTGCCGGTGGCAATGGCGATGGCGCCGCCCGAGCCGCCTTCGCCGATGACGACGGAGACGAGAGGAACCTTGACGCCGAGACACATTTCCGTCGAGCGGGCAATCGCCTCGGCCTGGCCGCGCTCTTCGGCGCCGACGCCGGGATAGGCGCCTGCCGTATCCACCAGCGAAATCACCGGCAGGCCAAAACGATCGGCCATTTCAAGAATGCGGATCGCCTTTCGGTAGCCTTCCGGACGGGGGCTGCCGAAATTGTGCTTGATGCGGCTCTTGGTGTCGTTGCCCTTTTCCTGGCCAATGACGGCGACCGGCTGGCCGCGAAAGCGGGCAAGGCCTGCCTGGATCGCTGCATCCTCGGAAAACTTGCGGTCGCCGGCGAGCGGCGTGAATTCCTGGAACAGCGTCTTGGCGTAATCGACGAAATGCGGGCGCTGCGGATGGCGGGCGACCTGCGTCTTCTGCCAGGGATTGAGCTTGGAGTAAATTTCGACGATCGCCTCACGGACGCGAACCTCCAGCCGGCCGATCTCATCGGTGGTGTCGATGCTCTCGTCTTCCGTCGCGAGCTTCTTCAGCTCGATAATCTTGCCTTCGAGGTCGGAGATCGGCTTTTCGAAGTCGAGATAATTGTGCATGAGGTGCGTTTCCGTTCCTTGTGCCCGGGGCGTTTTCCTGGCTCCGCCCCATGTCGCCGGTCCTATTCGTGCTTTTTCGCCTGTTTGGCAAGGGGGTGATGCGTCTGGACAAGCTGCTGCAGCCTCTCTTCGAGGACATGTGTGTAGATCTGCGTGGTCGAAATGTCCGAATGGCCGAGGAGTTCCTGTACGACGCGCAGATCGGCGCCGTTGGCCAGCAGGTGGCTGGCAAAGGCGTGGCGCATGACATGCGGCGAGATCAGCGACGGCGTCAGGCCGGCGCGGATCGCCAGGTTCTTGAGGTCGCGGGCAAAAACCTGGCGCGGCAGATATCCCTCCTTCGAGGCGGAGGGAAACAGCCAGGCGCTTTCCGGCGGTTCCTTCGCTGCTGCATTTTCGGTCGCCAGCAGGCGCCCGTAGGATTTCAGGGCTGATATCGCCGATTGCGACAGCGGCACCAGCCGTTCCTTGTTGCCCTTGCCGCGGATCATCAGGAAACGGCCTTCCTGATCGAGCACGCGGGCAGGAAGCGAAACGAGTTCGCTGACACGCATTCCGGTGGCATAGAGCAGCTCCAGCAGTGCCAGCATGCGCAGGCGGTGCAACTGGCCCGGAGCCGCATCCTCCGCCTCGGCCTCGGCCTGCGAAAGTAACCTGCCGACCTCCTCGACACCCATCGTCTTCGGCAGCGGGCGGCCCTTCTTCGGCGCATCGAGAATGCCTGTAGGGTCGTCGGTCCTTAGGCCCTCGGCATAGAGGAACTTGTAGAACTGCCGCATGGCCGCAAGCCGGCGCGCCTGCGAGGAGGGTTTGAAGCCCTTTCCGGCGAGTGAGGAGAGATAGGCGGCAAGATCGGCGGAGGCGGCTTCGGTAAGCCGTATGCTGCGCTCCTTCAGGAAGGATCTGACATCGTCGAGATCGCGTTCATAGGATTGCAGCGTGTTGGCGGCAGCACCCCGCTCGGCGCTCATCATCTCCAGGAAGGATTCCACATGGACGCGACCGAGATCCACCATGCCGGTCATTTCCTGGTCGTGTCGATCGCACCCGTGGCGGGCGGATTGACCCGCTCGGACGGAATGCGGATCGTCACGTCGCGCTGCTGCGGCTCCACGAAGGTCACAAGCGCCAGCATCGCTCCGTAGACCGTCCCGGCGAGGATCGCGCAGGCGAACAGGAAACGGAACAGGGTCGGCATTCAGCAACTCCTTCATGCTCTGCTTCTGTTATAAGAAGCCTATCTGCAAGTGCAAGAAGCGGTATTCAAGCCATGATTCCCTTGTCCGCGACTTGACGCTCCACCTGCATTTGTCGATACCGTTTGCAAACAAAGTGTGAATGGACCGATGAGTGAACAACTGCTGACCGTTGCTGACAGCTTGAAAGACAGAGCTCGCGCCGCGCTCGGTTCACGCAATCTGATCCTTGTCGGCCTGATGGGCGCCGGCAAATCCTCCGTCGGCCGCATCGTCGCCAGCCAGCTCGCCATTCCCTTCATCGACAGCGATCTGGAGATCGAGCGGGTGTCGCGCATGACGATCGCCGAGCTTTTCGCCGCCTATGGCGAGCAAGAGTTCCGGGCGTTGGAAGCGCGGGTGGTGAAGCGGCTGCTAAAGAGCGGGCCGCGTGTCGTCTCCACCGGCGGCGGCGCCTTCATCAACGACCGGACGCGCAAGCATATCAAGAAGGGCGGCCTTTCCGTCTGGCTGAAGGCCGATCTCGACGTGTTGTGGGAGCGAGTCAACAAACGCGACACGCGGCCGCTGCTGAAGACCGAAAATCCGAAGCAGACGCTGGAGGGCCTGATGAATGCGCGCTATCCGATCTATGCGCAGGCCGATATCACCGTGCTTTCGCGCGACGTGCGCAAGGAAATCATGGCCGACGAGGTCTTAAAGGCCGTGATCGAAGCTCAGAAGGAAAGTGCAGCGTCATGAATGCGATAACCTCCGCCTCCGCCATCCGAACGGTGCATGTGCCGCTCGGCGAGCGCGCCTACGACATCCTGATCGGGCCGGGGTTGATTGCGCGAGCCGGCGCCGAGATCGCCACCCGGCTCAAGGGCCGCAAGGCGGCTGTTGTCACCGACGAAAATGTCGCGCCGCTCTATCTCAAGGCCCTCGTCGCAAGTCTGGATGAAGCGGGTATCGCCTCGGCTGAGGTCGTCCTGCCGGCCGGCGAGAAGACCAAGAGCTTCGAACATCTGATCACAGCCTGCGACAAGGTGCTCGAAGCCCGCGTCGAGCGTAACGATTACGTCATCGCGCTCGGCGGCGGCGTCATCGGCGATCTTTCGGGATTTGCGGCCGGCATCGTCCGCCGCGGCGTGCGCTTCGTCCAGGTGCCGACTTCGCTGTTGTCGCAGGTCGATTCCTCCGTCGGCGGCAAGACCGGCATCAATTCCCGCCATGGCAAGAATCTGATCGGTGTCTTCCATCAGCCGGACCTGGTTCTGGCCGATACAGATGTGCTGAATTCGCTGAGCGCGCGCGAATTCCGCGCAGGTTACGCCGAGGTCGCGAAATACGGGCTGATCGACAAGCCGGATTTCTTTGCCTGGCTGGAAGCGAACTGGAAGGCGGTTTTTACCGGCGGCTCCGCGCGCATCGAGGCGATTGCCGCGAGCTGCCAGGCGAAGGCCGATGTCGTCGTTGCCGACGAGCGCGAGAACGGTCAGCGGGCGCTGCTCAATCTCGGCCATACTTTCGGGCATGCGCTGGAAGCGGCGACCGCCTATGACAGCTCCCGCCTCGTGCATGGCGAGGGCGTTTCGATCGGCATGGTGCTGGCGCATGAATTCTCCGCACGGATGAACCTTGCAAGCCCCGACGATGCCCGGCGCGTCGAGCGGCATCTGAAGGAGGTCGGCCTTCCGACCCGCATGTCCGATATTCCAGGCGACTTGCCGCCGGCCGAAACGCTGATGGACGCGATCGCCCAGGACAAGAAGGTCAAGAGCGGCAAGCTTACCTTCATCCTGACACGCGGCATCGGTCAGTCCTTCGTCGCCGACGATGTTCCCGCGTCCGAAGTGATCAGCTTTCTCCGGGAAAAACGCGCCTGATGTCGATCGAAGGCGCTCTGGCATTTCTCGAGACATACTGGCCGGAGATCCTTTCGATCACGGCGCTCGTGCTCATGTCCGCCTTCTTTTCCGGCTCCGAGACCGCGCTGACCGCCGTTTCACGCAGCCGTATCCATACGCTCGAAGTCAACGGCGACGAACGCGCCGGCCTCGTCCGGCAGTTGATCGAGCGGCGCGACCGGCTGATCGGCGCGCTGCTCATCGGCAACAATCTCGCCAACATCCTGTCCTCCTCGATCGCCACCAGCCTCTTTCTCGGGCTGTTCGGCAGTTCCGGCGTGGCGCTGGCGACACTCGCGATGACCGTCATCCTGGTTATCTTCGCGGAAGTGCTGCCGAAGAGCTGGGCGATTTCGGCGCCTGAGCGCTTCGCTCTCGCCATCGCGCTGCCGGCCAAGCTCTTCGTCACCGTCGTCGGCCCGGTTTCCTCCTTCGTCAATGCGATCGTGCGGCAGATTCTTTCGCTGTTCGGCATCAATCTGTCACGAGAGACATCGATGCTGACGGCGCATGAGGAGCTGCGTGGCGCCGTCGACCTGCTGCACCGCGAGGGATCGGTGGTGAAGGCCGACCGCGACCGCCTCGGCGGCGTGCTCGATCTCAGCGAACTCGAACTGTCCGACATCATGGTCCACCGCACCGCGATGCGGGCGATCAACGCCGACGATCCGCCGGAAGCGGTGGTACGCGTCATTCTCGAAAGTCCCTATACGCGCATGCCGTTGTGGCGTGGCACGATCGACAACATCATCGGTGTCGTTCATGCCAAGGATCTGCTGCGGGCGCTTGCCGAGCCGAACATGGAGCCGCAGAACCTCGATATCGTCAAGATCGCGCAGAAGCCGTGGTTCGTGCCCGACAGCACCAACCTCGAGGATCAGCTCAACGCCTTCCTGCGCCGCAAGCAGCATTTCGCCGTCGTCGTCGATGAATATGGCGAAGTGCAGGGCATCGTCACGCTGGAGGATATTCTCGAGGAAATCGTCGGCGACATTTCCGACGAGCACGATATCGAGATACAGGGCGTGCGTCAGGAGGCCGATGGTTCCGTCGTCGTCGACGGCGGCGTGCCGATCCGCGATCTGAACCGCGCGCTCGACTGGAGCCTGCCCGACGAGGAGGCGACGACGATTGCCGGCCTCGTCATCCATGAATCGATGACCATCCCGGAAGAGCGCCAAGCCTTCACCTTCTACGGCAAGCGTTTTATCGTCATGAAACGGGAGAAGAACCGCATCACCAAGCTGCGCATCCGTCCCGCCGGGGAAGACGGTACAAAGCCCACCTGAAGACGCGCGGCGCTGTAGGATTGCGGGCCGCCAATGCCTATATAGGCTTTGGTGCCGCTACCAGCGGGTCGGTTCGCCGGGTGCTGCCGGTTCGACGGCCAGCGCATGCAGGCCGGCATCGAGCTCCGGTTTCAACAGGTCGGTGATTGCCCGGTGGCGCGCCAGCCGCGACATGCCGGCGAATTTTCCGGAAACGATCCTCACCCGCATATGGGTTTCGCCGGTGCCGGTGATATCAGGCTGGTGGCCGGCATGCAGATGGCTTTCGTCGATGACGCTTACGCGTTCGGGCGCGAAGGCTTCGACAAGTTTTTCTTCGATGCGGGTTCGCAGGGTCATCATCCGGTCTTGCTGGTTCGCGAAAAGGGTACCTACCAAGCCAGCAACATTCCCGTTTGTCAATTCTTGTTGTCGCTTCGCGACAGCCCCATAATTAGCGCCGTCATGAGACTTGATTCCAAATATTTCGATCGCATCCGAACACGCCGCAAACGCGAGCAGGAGACAGAGCAGGCGCCGCCTACCTGTCAGTGGGACGGCTGCGACAAGAAGGGGGCGCATCGCGCTCCCGTCGGCCGCAATGCGGAAGGCCAGTTCTTTTTGTTCTGCTTCGAGCACGTCAAGGAATACAACAAGGGCTACAATTATTTCTCCGGTCTTTCGGACGGCGAGATCGCGCGATACCAGAAAGAGGCGATCACCGGCCACCGGCCGACATGGACGGTCGGCGTCAACAAGGCGGCGAAGGACAGTCCGCTGCATTCGGAGGTGCGCTCCGGTGCCTATACGCGTGTTCGCGATCCCTTCGGCTTCGTCAAGGAAGGCGGCAAGGGCAGCGGGCCGCGTTTCCCCCAGGCGCGCAAGCTGAAATCGCTGGAAACCAAGGCCTTCGAAACGATGGGGCTCGACGCCAATGCGACATCGGCGGAGATCAAGAGCCGCTACAAGGAGCTGGTGAAGAAACACCATCCGGATGCCAATGGCGGCGACCGCGGCTCGGAGGAGCGTTTCCGCGCCGTCATCCAGGCCTATCAATTGTTGAAGCAGAACGGTTTTTGTTAATTCCCGTCCTTGCTCTTGGGCTTCAATCGGGTATGGTCCAAATCGGCTGAGGCCGCAGGCAAACGCGGCTCATATTTGTGCGTTTTCCCGACATCGCCTCCGCCGACCTTCCGGACGCGGCGTTTCTTGTCCGGGACTCTTTCAAGAATGCTCGCACGCGGTCATTATCCCGCCGAGGTTTCGTTTCAGTCCCGGAGAAGCATCGCCGACGTTCCGACCTGGACGGGCGCGGAATAAAAAACGCGGCGTCACGGTTGCGACATGGCCTGAGACAGTATGGCCGGGTGGCATCACCCGCCTTGGAGACATGATGAGCAAGATCGACCTTGATATATCCGAACTGCCCGATACCACCGTTTCGGTCCGCGAGACCTTCGGCATCGATTCCGATATCCGCGTTCCCGCCTACAGCAAGGGCGACGCCTATGTGCCGGACCTCGATACCGACTACCTGTTCGACCGCGACACGACGCTCGCCATTCTCGCCGGCTTCGCCCATAACCGCCGCGTGATGATCTCCGGCTATCACGGCACGGGCAAGTCCTCGCATATCGAGCAGGTGGCGGCGCGGCTCAACTGGCCTTGCGTGCGCATCAACCTCGACAGCCATGTCAGCCGTATCGATCTCGTCGGCAAGGATGCAATCGTCGTCAAGGACGGGCTGCAGATCACCGAGTTCAAGGATGGCATCCTGCCCTGGGCCTACCAGCACAATGTGGCGCTCGTTTTCGACGAATATGATGCCGGCCGCCCCGATGTGATGTTCGTCATCCAGCGCGTGCTCGAATCCTCCGGCCGCCTGACGCTGCTCGACCAGAGCCGCGTCATTCGGCCGCATCCGGCCTTCCGTCTGTTTGCGACTGCGAACACGATCGGCCTCGGCGACACGACCGGCCTCTATCACGGCACGCAGCAGATCAACCAGGCGCAGATGGACCGCTGGTCGATCGTCACCACGCTGAACTACCTGCCGCATGATCACGAAGTGAATATCGTCGCCGCCAAGGTGAAGAGCTTCGGCAGCGACAAGAACGGCCGCGAGACGGTTTCGAAGATGGTGCGCGTCGCCGACTTGACGCGCGCGGCCTTCATGAACGGTGATCTGTCCACAGTCATGAGCCCGCGCACGGTCATCACCTGGGCCGAAAACGCCGAGATCTTCGGCGATCTTGCCTTCGCCTTCCGCGTCACCTTCCTCAACAAGTGCGACGAGCTGGAACGCCCGTTGGTCGCCGAGCACTATCAGCGCGCCTTCGGCGTCGAGCTGAAGGAAAGTGCCGCCAACATCGTTCTCGGGGCTTGAGACCGACCGATCATGGCAGCTCGCGGTGACAATTCGAAAGCAAAACCCGGCGCGCCTGTCGACGTCGAGCCATTGCGCCGGGCGATAACCGGCTGCGTGCGCTCGATCGCCGGCGACGGCGATGTCGAGGTGACCTTCGCCAATGAACGGCCGGGGATGACCGGCGAGCGCATTCGGCTGCCGGAACTTTCCAAGCGGCCGACGGCGCATGAGCTGGCGGTCACCCGCGGGCTCGGCGATTCGATGGCGCTGCGCCTTGCCTGCCATGACGAGAAGGTGCATGCGTCGATGGCGCCGCAGGGCTCGGACGCCCGGGCGATCTTCGATGTGGTCGAGCAGGCGCGCGTCGAATCGATCGGCGCGCTGCGCATGGAGGGCATGGCGTCGAACCTGCGCTCCATGACGGAAGAGAAATATTCCAAGGCGAATTTCACCGGCATCGAGCGCCAGGAAGACGCACCGGTCGGCGAAGCCGTCGCGATGATGGTGCGCGAGAAGCTGACCGGCCAGCGCCCGCCCGGCTCCGCCGGCAAGGTGCTGGACCTCTGGCGCGACTTTATCGAGGACAAGGCAGGGCCTGAACTCGACAACCTGTCGAGCGCGATCAACGACCAGCAAGCCTTTGCCAAGGTCATCCGCAACATGCTGTCGGCCATGGAAATGGCCGAGGAATACGGCGACGACGACAGCGATGCCGACAATGACGATCAGTCGGAGCAGGAAGACCAGTCGAGCGGCGACGAGCAGGACCAGGACGAGGTCGACGAGGATGCCGGCACGGATGCCGCCCCTGTCGAGGACAGCGAGGTCGCCGACGAGCAGATGGAGGACGGCGAGACCGAAGGCGCCGAAATCTCCGATGACGACATGATGGAAGAAGGCGAGGACGATTCGGAAACGCCGGGCGAGACCCGCCGTCCAAACACGCCTTTCGCCGATTTCAACGAAAAGGTCGATTATCACGTCTTTACCGAAGAGTTCGACGAGATCATCACCGCCGAGGAACTCTGCGACGCCGCCGAACTGGAGCGCCTGCGCGCCTTTCTCGACAAGCAGCTGGCGCATCTGCAAGGTGCGGTCGGCCGTCTCGCCAACCGGCTGCAGCGTCGCCTGATGGCGCAGCAGAATCGCTCCTGGGATTTCGACCTGGAAGAGGGTTATCTCGATCCGGCCCGGCTGCAGCGCATCATCATCGACCCGATGCAGGCGCTTTCCTTCAAGATGGAGCGCGACACCCAGTTCCGCGACACCGTCGTCACCCTGCTCATCGACAATTCCGGCTCGATGCGCGGCCGGCCGATCACGGTTGCCGCCACCTGCGCCGATATTCTCGCCCGCACGCTGGAGCGCTGCGGCGTCAAGGTCGAGATCCTGGGCTTTACGACCAAAGCCTGGAAGGGCGGGCAGGCGCGTGAGAGCTGGCTCGCCGGCGGCAAGCCGCAGACGCCGGGCCGCCTCAACGACTTGCGCCATATCATCTACAAGTCGGCCGACGCGCCGTGGCGGCGCGCGCGCGCCAATCTCGGGCTAATGATGCGCGAGGGCCTGCTCAAGGAAAATATCGACGGCGAGGCGCTGATCTGGGCGCATAATCGCCTGCTCGCGCGCCGCGAGCAGCGCCGCATCCTGATGATGATCTCGGACGGGGCGCCGGTCGACGATTCGACGCTGTCGGTCAATCCGGGCAATTATCTGGAGCGGCACCTGCGTGCCGTCATCGAACAGATCGAGACGCGCTCGCCTGTCGAGTTGCTGGCGATCGGCATCGGTCACGACGTGACGCGCTATTATCGCCGCGCCGTGACGATCGTCGATGCGGATGAGCTTGCCGGTGCGATGACCGAGCAGCTTGCTTCGCTGTTCGAAGACCAATCCGTCCAGCCGCGCGGCGGCCGGCTACGCCGTGCCGGCTGACGCGGCTCAAAGGAAATGCCTGCATGACGCTTAAGCGCCTCTGCCATACGGCGTCGATTGTTCTTTGTCTCGCGTCAGGCGCTTTCCCGTCGTTGGCCGGTGACGACGTGCCGGTCATTAGCCGGCAAATCTCCGATTTCAGGATCGGCTCTTCGGAGACGAAATTCGGATCGCTGGAATTTGTCGGCGGGCTGGAGATGGTCTCCAGCAGAGCGCTGTTCGGCTCGCTCTCCTCCATTCGTTTCCGGCAGGACCAAAAAAATTTCGTCGTCGTGCTCGATACCGGCCAGTGGCTGACCGGCAGCATCGAACGTGACGTCAAGGGCAGGCTTTCCGGCCTTTCGGATGTCGAGATCACGCCGATGAAGAACAGCGCCGGGCGCAGCTTCGAGGGCAAGGGGCATATGGATGCCGAGGGCCTGACGCTCGATGGCGACCGGATCCTGGTTTCCTTCGAGCAGGATCATCGCGTCGATGTCTATCCGGATCCCGGCTTTGCCGATTCGGGCGCGATCGCCACTTTGCCGATCCTCATCCCGCGGAAGATGCTGAGCGACAATCGCGGCATCGAGACCATCACCGTGGCGCCGGCATCGAGCCCGCTTAGGGGCGGCGTGGTCATCGTCTCCGAACGTGGTCTCGACAATGACGGCAACCGGTTGGCGGCCATTCTCAGCGGGCCGCTGAAAGGGCGTTTCGCGGTTAAGCGGGACGGCAGCTTCGACATCACTGACGGCGCCTTCCTGCCGAACGGCGACCTGCTGCTGCTGGAGCGTCGCTTCAACATGGCCGAAGGCATCGGCATGCGTCTTCGGCGCATCCGGGGCGCCGCTATCAGGCCTGGCGCCGTCGTTGAGGGCGAATTGCTGCTGGAAGGCAATTTCAACTCGCAGATCGACAATATGGAAGGGCTCGATGCTTTCCAGGCTGCGGACGGCGCGACTCATATCATTCTGGTCTCGGACGACAATCATTCGATCCTGCAGCGCAATCTGATGCTGGAATTCCGGCTTTCGGAAGAGGCCGCGTGGGCAGCGCCGAGTTCCCAGAAGCGGAATTGATCCAAGCCATCGGCCCGAAAATCGGAATCGATTTTCGGAAAGCACGATGCCTAGATTCACGTCAGACCGATGTCCTATGCCTCGGCTATCCCGCCGCTATCGGCCGGCTGCCGTATCGGGAAGCAGTCTTTGGAGGGAGATTCATGGTGCATATCCACGTCCTGGGCGCGTCCGGTTCCGGCACGACATCGCTTGGCCGCGCGCTTGCCGAAAGGCTCGATATCGCCCATCTCGACACCGACGATTTCTTCTGGATGCCGACCGATCCGCCGTTCACGACGCCGAGGAATGCCGACGAGCGCATCCGGCTGCTGCTCGAGGAAGCGGCGCGGCACGACGGCTGGGTCCTCTCCGGATCGGCGCTGAAATGGGGAAGGCCGATTGAGCCGCTCTACGATCTGATCGTGTTCCTCAGGATAGACCCCGAGCTTAGAATGGCGCGCATTCTTGCGCGGGAGCTTGCCCGCTACGGCAGCAGAATCGGGCCCGGCGGCGACATGGCCGCAAAAAGCGGGGAATTCCTGGAATGGGCGGCCAGCTATGACACGGCCGGTACCGAGCGCCGCAGCCTTGCGGCACATGAACAATGGCTGGAAACACAGACAGCGCCGGTGCTGCGGCTCGATTCATCGCTTGGTATCGACGATCTGGCGGCGGAGGTGCTGCTGCATCCTGCCATCGCCGCCGGTGCAGTCCGGCGGCGTCCGTAATCTAAATCAGCTGGCGCGAGCGGCCTGCATCGGCCGCAGCACGTTCATCAGCGCACCATAGGGCAGCAGCATGACGAGGCCGACGATCATCTTTACGGCGAAATCGCCGATCGCCCAGGAAATCCAGCGTGGTGCCTCCGTGGCGAAGACGCCGAGGATAGGGGCTGCTTCCAGCGCGAAGGGATCGTTCGGGCCGAGGAGGACGAAAAACGCAGCGAAGGACAACGAGAAGAACATCACCGTATCGAGCGCCGAGCCGATCAGCGAGCCGACCAGCGGGGCGCGCCACCAGGCCTGGCGGCGGAGGCGGTTGAAGACGGCGATATCGAGCAGCTGGCCGGCGAGATAGGCCGAGCCGGAAGCGATGGCGATGCGCGGCACCGAAGTAAAGAAGGACAGCGTCACGCCGACGACGAAGCCGGCAAAGACGACCTTGCGGGCTGCCTGCGGGCCGAACTGGCGGTTGGTCAGATCGGTGATCAGGAAGGCGATCGGATAGGAGAAGGCGCCCCAGGTCAGGATGTCGGCAAGGTTGATGCCGGCGACTTCGGCGTTCAGCGGAAACTGGACGAGGAAGTTGGAGGCGACGACGACGAGCGTCATCAGCGCGACATAGGCGATGGTATAGCGGTTCTTCAGCATTTTTTTATCCTGGGTGATGCCACCAGTTGGAGGAGCAAACCGGCAAAGCAAAAGGCTTGTCCGGTATTATCCGTTCAAGCCTTTTGAAGCCGTATGAAAGAAGGGCAGAAGCTTACGCAGCAGCGGCTTCGGCGGTCTTCTTGGCGATCTGACGGCGCAGCAGGCGCGCGCGCATCGACAATTCGTTCTCGCTGGCCTTCAGCAGGAAGGCATCGAGGCCGCCACGATGCTCGACGGAACGAAGAGCGGCAGCCGAAACGCGAAGACGATAACGCTGGTTGAGAGCGTCGGAAATCAGCGTTACCTGGCACAGGTTCGGCAGGAACCGGCGCTTGGTCTTGTTGTTGGCATGGCTGACATTGTTACCAGTCAGGACGGCCTTGCCGGTCAATTCGCACACGCGGGACATGGAACACCTATTCTTGTTTTTCTCGGGCCATCGAATTGCCATTCCCGGCAAAGCCAGGCGCGCAATCCAACGGGCATGATTGGAAAGTTGCGGTTCTATAGTCAGACAGGCCGCGCGCGTCAAGCCAAACCTTGGCCTTTCCCGCAATTCTGTCAAAAAGCTGCTGTTTTCTTCCCTTCACGGCAGGAGTATAGAGCGCTCAGCAAGGGCCTGCCAGCGCGCAGCAAGACAAGGCTTTTTTCCATGGCTCATTCGGGCAGACGGATTTTCATTTCGGCCATCGCCGCACTTCTTGCCATACCGGCATCTGCGGCCGAAATCCAGCATCGGACGGAATACCGTGTGGCGCTCGCCGGCCTGCCGATCGCGCGCGCGGCGTTCCTGACGCAGATCGAGGACGATCACAGCTACAAGATCGCCGGCGACATCAATTCCTCCGGTCTTGCCGATCTCATCACGACGATTTCGGCGAAGACCAGCGTCACCGGGGTCGTGCGCAATGACAGGCTGCAGGCGCTGAAGTACTCACTCTACTACAAGAGCGGCAAGAGGAAGGCCCGCGTCTACGAGGTCAGTTACCGCAACGGCAACATCATCTCGGCGACGACGACACCGATGCCGAAGCGTCCGAAGAACTGGATCGACGTCACGCCACGCGACATGCGCTCGGTGCTCGATCCGATCTCCGGCCTGGTCTTCACCGGCGATACCAAGGTCTGCTCGCAGACGCTGCCGATCTTCGACGGTGAGACACGCATGGATCTGGTGCTGTCGCCGAAGGGCGACGAGGATTTTTCCACCAATGGCTTCAAGGGCAAGGCTGTTGTCTGCGGCGTGCGCTTCGTGCCGCGCTCGGGCTACAAGAAGGGCCGCAAGGACATTGACTATCTCAGCAAGAGCGACCGCATGGAAATCTGGTTTGCCAAGTCGGACGCGGCAAATGTATACGCTCCTGTCTATGTGCGCATTCCAACCGAATATGGAATGGTGACGATCACTGCCGTCAAATACGGCAGCAACAGCTGACGGGGCTTCTGTCTCCGTGAAGGGGGACAGGTGAAGCTTCGCGCGACGTTGATCGGTTTTACGGCCATCCTGATGTGGTCGTTCCTGGCGCTGTTGACGGCTGCCTCCGGCAAGATGCCGCCGTTCCAACTTTCAACCATCTGCTTTGCGATCGGCAGCATTCCCGGCCTCGTCGTGCTTATCCTCAACCCCGCGCGGCTGGCGCTGCTGAAGCAGCCGGCCAAGGTCTGGGTGACAGGTATTTCAGGGCTTTTCGGGTATCATTTCCTCTACTTCACTGCGCTCCGGAACGCTCCGGCGGTGGAGGCGGGGCTGGTCGCCTATCTCTGGCCGCTGTTGATCGTCGTCGGTTCGGCGCTGCTGCCGGGCGAACGGCTGCGCTGGTATCACCTGGCGGGTGCGCTTGCCGGGCTTTGCGGCACCTTCCTGATCGTCGGCCGCAACGGTATCGATTTCGACGGCGCCTATGCCGTCGGTTACGGCGCGGCGTTTCTCAGCGCTTTCACGTGGTCCGGCTATTCGCTGCTGACGCGCCGTTTCGACGCCGTCTCCACGGATGTCGTCACCGGCTTCTGCCTTGCGACCTCCATGCTGTCGCTCTTCTGCCATCTCGGCCTGGAGACGACTGTCTGGCCGGAAACCCGTTTCGAATGGGTCGCCGTCATCGGGCTCGGCCTGTTTCCGGTCGGGGCGGCCTTCTATGTCTGGGATTACGGCGTCAAGAACGGCGACATCCAGATCCTCGGCGCGGCAAGTTACGCAGCACCGCTCCTTTCGACGCTTATTCTGGTGCTGTTCGGGTTTGCCGAGCCGAGCTGGCGCATTGCCTTGGCTTGCCTGCTGGTGACCGGCGGGGCGGTGCTGGCTGCCCAGGAGATGTTTCGCCGTAAAATTCCGGCGCAGTCCGCGGCCGCGGAATAGGCTTCACCTGCCGGGCTTCCAATCGGGCGGCGCCATCTCGAAGCTTGAAAATTCGAAGCCGGGTGAGACGGTGCAGCCGACCAGGGTGAAGTCGCCGAGAGTTTCGGCCGATTGCCACCAATTGGCGGGAATGATCGCCTGCGGCCGCTCGCCGGCAGGAAGATTCGTTCCGAGCGTCAGGGTCTCGCTTGCCGTTCCGTCTTCCGAGCGGTGCAGCGAGAGCGGCGCGCCGGCGTAATAATGCCAGACCTCGGCCGCATCGTGGACGCGATGCCAGTGCGAGCGCTGCCCGCTGGTCAGCAGATAATAGATCGCCGTCGAGTGGCCGCGTTCTCCGCCCGCCGGATCGCGGAATGTCTGCACGTACCAGCCACCTTCGGGATGCGGCTGCATGCCGAGTTCGCCGATGATGTCCTCGGGCGACATCAGAAATTGTCCTTGCGCTTGCGGATCTCAGCAAAGACTTCCTCGTTCGTCTTGCCTTCCATCAGCAGATTGCGGCGGATCACCGGGTCGGCGGCGCGCAAGAACGGGTTGGTTTCCTTTTCCAGCCCCAATGTCGTCGGGATGGTGAATTTGCCGTCGGCGCGCAAGGCTTCGATCTCGGCGGCGCGGCTCTTGAGGCGCTCATTGTCGGGATCGACGGTCAGCGCGAAACGGGCATTGGACAATGTGTATTCATGGCCGAAATAGACGGCGGTCTCATCGGGCAGAACGGCGAGCTTCTGCAGGGAATGCCACATGTCGGCAGCCGGGCGTTCGAACAGCCGGCCGCAGCCCAGCGCAAACAGCGTGTCGGCGGCAAACAGCAGCTTATCGTCGACAAAATGATAGCAGATGTGGCCGGCGGTGTGGCCGGGCGTCTCGATGACGTTGACCGTGTGATCGCCGAAATGGAAGCTGTCGCCATCGGCCATCGTCCGATCGAGGCCGGGAATGGCGATGGCCTCGTTGATCGGGCCGATGATCTCGCAGCCGAATTGCTCCTTCAGCGCCAGATTGGCGGTGACATGATCGGTGTGATGATGTGTGGTGAAGATATGGGTGATTTTCCAGCCGCGACGTGTCGCCGCTTCCAGGATCGGCGCCTCCTCCGGTGCATCGATCGCCGCGGTAAAACCTGTCTCCGGATCGTGCACGAGAACGCCGAAATTGTCGGTGCGGCAGAGAAAAACGTCTAATTCCAAAGGTTTCATCGTCCAATAATCCCTTATCCCAGGAGTCTCGCGGAAATGTAGAGGTTCCGGCCTTGAAGTCCAACCGCCCGCTGATAACATTTGTCGCAATGCACGCCGATATCGTCGACCTACGCCAATTCTATCACTCCGAGCTTGGACGTCTTGCCGAGCAGTCGATCGCCATGGCGCTGTCATCGCTCTGGGTGCGGCTGCCGCAGGAGCGCCTGGTGGGACTCGGTTATGCCGTGCCCTTCCTCGACCGTTTCCAGGCCGATACCGAGCGCACCTTCGCTTTCATGCCGGCCGGGCAGGGCGCGGTGAACTGGCCGATGGGCTCGCTCTCGACGACGGCGCTGATTTTCGACGAGGAACTGCCGCTGCCGGATTCCTCGATCGACCGGGTGTTGATGGTGCATTCGCTGGAATTCGCCGAAAGCCCGCGCGAGACGCTGAAGGAGCTCTGGCGGGTGCTGGCGCCGGGCGGACGGCTGGTCATCGTCGTGCCGAACCGGCGCGGCGTCTGGGCGCGCATGGAGCATACGCCCTTCGGTTCGGGCCGGCCCTATTCCCGCGGTCAGTTAACAAATCTGCTGCGCGAGACGAACTTCACCCCGGGCGCAACGGCTGAAGCGCTGTTCTTCCCGCCCTCGAAGCTCAGGACCATCCTGCGGCTTCGCCGCGCCTTCGAGCGGATCGGCCGAACATTGTGGCCGGCCTTCTCGGGCGTCATCATCGTCGAAGCGCAGAAGCGGCTCTATCAGGGGCTGCCGGTGGCGGCGCGGGCCTCCCGCCGCGTCTTCGTGCCGGTTCTCGCACCGCATGGCGTGCCGACCACACGCACTACAGCGCCGCGCGTCTTTTGAGACGCGCAAAGGACGCTGTAGCACTTTGAATTGCTGCATAATTTTGTCCTTAAATCGATTCCGATTTTAAGGAATTAAGCAGTAGATGACGTCGCTCCCGGCGGTCTCCAACTGCTTGTGTCACGCCCATACCTCTCGACAACAATCGCATTCCGCTTTAATGCCACTTGGTGTTTTTCAGCCCGGATTTCCGGCAATTCCAAGGTCGAACCCATGAGCGTTGAGATGAGCAAGCCCGTTCCGCGTCCCGGTATTCTCGATATCGCCGCCTATGTGCCGGGCAAGGAACATGCGCCGGGTGTTGCCCGCGTCTACAAGCTTTCGTCCAACGAAACGCCGCTCGGCGCCAGCCCCAAGGCAATCGAGGCCTTCAAGACGGTTGCCGACAATCTGGGGCGTTATCCTGACGGGCAGGCGATCGAACTGCGCGAGGCAATCGCCGCCGTGCACGGTCTCAATCCGGCAAACATCCTCTGCGGCAACGGTTCCGATGAGCTGCTCGGCCTGCTCTGCCATGTCTATCTCGGCGCCGGCGACGAGGGCATCATCACCGAGCACGGTTTCCTCGTCTACAAGATCCAGATCCTGGGCGCGGGCGCCACGCCTGTCGTCGTCAAGGAGAAGGACTGTACCGTCGATGTCGATGCGATCCTTGCCGCGGTGACGGAGAAGACGAAAATCGTCTTCATCGCCAATCCCGGCAATCCCACAGGCACCTATGTTTCCGTCAGCGAGATCCGCCGCCTGCAGGCCGGACTGCCGAAACATGTCGTCCTCGTGCTCGATGCCGCCTATGCCGAATATGTGCGCCGCAACGATTATGAAGCCGGCATCGAGGTCGTATCCTCCAATGCCAACGTGGTGATGACCCGCACCTTCTCGAAGGCCTATGGTCTTGCGGCGTTGCGCGTCGGCTGGATGTATGCGCCCGCCGAGATCGTCGACGCGCTGAACCGCGTGCGCGCGCCGTTCAACTTGAACGCGCCGGCAATTGCCGCCGCTGCCGCTGCCATCCGCGACCAGGCCTTCATCCAGCAGGCCGTCTCCTTCAACCAGATGTGGGTGGAGACGCTGACGCAGGCGCTCGAAGCGATCGGGCTGAAGGTGACGCCGTCTGTCGCCAATTTCGTCCTCATCCATTTCCCCGAGATCGACGGCAAGCGGGCCGCGGATGCCGACGATTTGCTGACGAGCCGCGGCTACATCCTGCGCGCCGTGCGCGGCTATGGCTTCGCCAATGCGCTGCGCATGAGCATCGGTCCTGAGGAGGCAAATCGCGGCGTGATTGCCGCGCTCACCGAATTCATGGGACATCAGGCATGAGCGTGCAGTTCGATCGGATTGCGCTGATCGGCATCGGCCTGATCGGCTCTTCGCTTGCCTACGACATCAGACGGCTTGGTCTTGCAAGGGAGATCGTTGTCGCCACACGCAGCCCCGATACGCTGAAGCGCGCGGAAGAACTCGGCCTCGGCGACCGCTACACGACGTCTTCGCAGGATGCCGTCAAGGATGCCGATCTGGTGATCGTCTCGGTGCCGGTCGGCGCCTCGGAAAGTGTGGCGAAGGAGATCTCGGGAAGCCTGAAGCCCGGGGCTGTTGTCACCGATGTCGGCTCCACCAAGGCTTCTGTCATTGCGCAGATGCTGCCGCATATGCCTGATAATGTGCATTTCATCCCCGGCCATCCGCTGGCCGGCACCGAAAAATCCGGCCCGGATGCCGGCTTTCCCGGCCTCTTCGAAGGCCGCTGGTGCATCTTCACGCCGGTCGCCGGCACCGACGAGACGGCGCTGAAGCGGTTGCGCAGCTTCTGGGAAGCGCTGGGCTCGAAGGTCGACGAGATGGATGCAGAGCATCACGACAAGGTGCTCGCCATCGTCTCGCACCTGCCGCATATCATCGCCTACAATATCGTCGGCACAGCCGACGATCTGGAGACGGTGACGGAGTCTGAGGTCATCAAATATTCCGCCTCTGGCTTTCGTGACTTCACTCGCCTCGCTGCCTCCGACCCAACCATGTGGCGCGACGTCTGCCTGCACAACCGCGATGCGATCCTCGAAATGCTGGCGCGCTTCTCGGAGGATCTCGCCTATCTGCAGCGCGCCATCCGCTGGGGCGAGGGCGACAAGATCTTCGAACTCTTCACCCGCACGCGCGCCATCCGCCGTTCGATCGTCCAGGCCGGCCAGGATGTCGACGCGCCTGATTTCGGTCGTCATGCGCTGGACAAGAAGTAGCCGCCGCGATGGTGGAGGTGGCACGTGCCGGCCGGGCGGATATCGACTGGCTGGTTCGCGAGGACGCCAGCTCCGGTGAGGCATGGGTATCGCGCTGCGTCGCGCTCGGCGAATATCTCCTTGCCTGGCAGGCCGGCGAGATCGTCGGCTTCCTGCGATTCTCCCGCTTCTGGGGCAGGGTTCCCTATATGGAAATGATCCGCGTCCTGCCCGAGCATCGCCGGTCGGGCGTTGGAACGGCGCTGTTTCTCGCCTGGGAAGAAGCCATGCGCGGCGACGGCGCCCGCCTGCTGATGACGTCGAGTGAATGCGACGAAAGCCGACCTCAGGACTGGCATTGCCGCAACGGATTTTGCGAAACCGGCGCCATCGAGCTGCCCGGCCTGCAATCGGTGCCGGAAGTCTTCTTCGTCAAGCGAATAGCCTGAAGCGCATCGCGTCGAACCGGAATCATGCGACGCGCTTCAGGCTTTTTCCTATTTGCTATGCATCCCGTTATCCCAAAACCGCTGGACACTTTTGGGCGAGATACATCAGATCGGCGGAATCCGGCCGAGCGGGATGAAACCACTGACGGTGGCATTGCCACGATCGACGACGAGATCGACGGAGACCTTGTCGCCGCCGCCGGCGAGCGCCTTCAAGAGCTTCGTTGCCGTGTTGACGGTCGAGGTGATATCCGGAAAGGCCTGTTTCAGGCTGTCGCCCCAGGGGCCGAGCTGTTCGATCTCCAGCTTGAATTTTCCCGAGAGGAAGCCCTGTTCGTCGAAGGAGAAGGGGCCGGTGAGCGTCATCACCTTGCCATCGCCGATGTCGGCGACGATGCGGCGCAGTTCACCGGTGGTGCCATTGAGGCCGCTTCGGTCGCTGCCGTCGATCAGGCCGGCCTTGCCGGCGACGGTCAGATCGATGCTGGCAGACATTTTGGGAAAGATCTGCGGCCAGTCCTTGATCGCCGTGTTGGCATCCTGCACGGAGATCGCGCCATCGAGATCGGCGCCGTTCTGGCGCAGATGGATTTCGGTCCGGGCGGCATCGAAGCTGATGGTCTGGCCGGTGTAGGAGGAGACGGCCATCGCCTTCAGACCCTCGATGACGGTCGAGCTGCGGTCGACGCCCTGCAGCCTGGTTGCAAGACTCGCCTGCAGGTTCGTCCATTGAGCCGAGATCGAAAGGCCGTTGGTGGTGCGGATCTCGGCCGGTGAATCGAGCTCCCAGACGATATTGCCGGGCGCGTAGACCTGTGCTGCCGAGCGCAGCGCGCCGAAGGTGGCGGAGACGCCGTTGACATTGTCGTCGACGTCGATCTTGGAGCAGAACAGGCCGATGCGGAAGGGATAGCCGCGGAATTCGATATCGGAGCATTCGCCGCTGACGCCTGCCTGATCGCGCGGCGCGATCGCCTTCAGCACCGTGGTCTTCAATGCTGACGCCGCATAGAACCAGCCACCGGTATAAAGCGCGATCACCAGGAGGACGCCTCCACCCAGCAACCAGAATTTCTTGCCGCTGCCGGATTGGCTGCTGCCGGATTGGCTTGACGCTGCCATGATGTTCTCCAATGGTGAATCGCAAATGTGGTTCCCGGTCTGGCGTGCGATATGGACGAATTTTGGGTATTTGGCTACGGTTCGCTGATGTGGAATCCGGGCTTCGAGTTCATGGAGCGGGCAGAGGCCCTGGTCTACGGCTACAGGCGTTCGCTTTGCGTCCGCTCCTTTGTCCATCGCGGCACCCGCGACAATCCGGGCCTGGTTCTCGGCCTCGACAGGGGGGGCGCCTGCCGCGGCATGGCTTTCCGCATTTCGCCTGAAAAATGGGATGAGGTGATCGATTATCTTCGCGCCCGCGAGCTGGTCACCAATGTCTACCTGGAACGCCGGGTGCGGCTGCAGCTTGCCGGCCGGCGCCGGGTGGAAGCGGTCGCCTACATCATCGATCGTGATCATGAGCAATATGCCGGCGCGCTGGATGCGGTTGCGGCCGCACGGGTGGTGAACGAAGCAGAAGGCCAGTCAGGTCCGAATGATGCCTATGTCTTCAATACGCTTGAGCATCTGAAGCAGATGGGCATTCGCGACCATTGGCTGGAGCAGGTCGTCAACGAAGTGGAGCGGCTGCGCGCCGTCTGCATAACTCCTTAAATCGGTATCGATTTAAGGAGTTATGCAGCCATTCAAAGTGCTGCAGGATCCTTTGCGGCTCTCGAAGAGACGCGTGGCGCTGCAATCTCAGGCCGTCGCAGCGTTCAATTTTCGCAGCTCCGCCAGCCTTTCTATCGCCGTCGGCGGGAGCGGCAGATGCGGATTTTGCGCGACGGTTTCGAGCAGAAGCTCGTCGCTTGCCCGCTCCGATACCTCGATCAGATGGGCGAAAAAGGCGTCCGGATCCATCCCCGGCATGATCGGCGGCAGGATCCTCACCTTGAAATGGCCGGGATAACGACGAATGCTCCGCCGCGGCCAGAAGAGGCCGGGATGCATGGCGACCGGCACGACGGGGAGGTTAAGGTCGCGGTACATCCGGGCGATGCCGTATTTATAGAGCGGCTCTGCGCCCGGCGGGCGGCGGGTGCCCTCGGGATAGATGATGAGCTGGCGGCCGGTCGACAGTTCTTCCTTCGTGCGTTTCAGCACTTCCACCATCACCTTGCCGCGGGCGCCGCGATCGACCGGGATCATGCGCTGTTTCTTCGCATACCAGCCGAAGAGCGGAATCCACATCAGCTCGCGCTTCAGGATGTAGACCGGATCCTTCAGCCAGGGCAGCAGCGCGTAGGTATCCCAGAAAGACTGGTGCTTCGGCGCCAGGATGTAACTGCCATCAGGCAGGTTCTCCAGGCCCTCGATCTCGAAAGTGGTGCCGACGATCACTCGCATCAGCCAGTGGTTGGAGCGCGCCCAGTTCTTCGGGATCGCATAGGCGATCTTGCGCGGCACCGCGAAATAGTAGGGTGAGAGCACGATCATCCGGATGATGAGGTTGGCATAGAAGATCGTGTTGAAGAGAACGGAACGCAGGGCGATCATGAAACTTTCCCGAGGCATGCTCACGCGACCGGCCTACACGATATTGCCGGTCATAAAAAGCATTTGATGACGCCCTGATGTAAAAGCCTCGCGGATAATCCCTTCCAAATATCGGAATCGATTTTCCGAAAGGATTATGCGCAACTTTTAAATCGATGGAGCGTCCTATCGGACGCGCGGCTCTATTGCTGACCGGACGCATTTGCCGAGCGCAGCCCGGTGTGGCGGCCGAAGCCGGTGATGTTGCGGGCGCCGGCCAGCAGCACTTTCGCATATTCGGCAAGCATGACGCGCATCGCATTCGGGTCGGTGAACCAGTTGCTGCTCTTCAAATCCGAATTGACCACGGGATAAGCGATGAACTCGATGTCGGGATCGACATAGGAGAGTTCGGCGAGGCTTCGCGGCATGTGGTAATTGTTGGTGACGATCAGAACGCTCCGGTATCCCTTGGCGTGGATCCAGTTCGAAGCCTCCTCGGCATTGCCGATCGTGTCGATCGCATCGTAGCCGATATCGACACAGCAGGAGAAGAGATCGGCCGAGCCTTGCGTCATCTTGCGGATCTGTGCCGGTGTCGTCGTCGGGTGGACGCCGGAAATGAGCAAGCGTTTGCCGGCACCCTTCTGCAACAGCTCCACGGCCTGGTCGATGCGCTGGTAGCCACCCGTCAGGACGACGATCGCATCCGCCTTCGGCTCGGCCGGCGGCCTGAGCGTCGTCACCGAATCGGCAAAACGCAGAAAACCGCCGAACACCAGGGCGATTGCCAGCAGGCAGGCAAAGCCGCCCCAGCGCAGCAGGCGGCGGATCGGCCCGCGCCGCGGCGGCAGACCCATCGGGCGATCAAGCTCCGGGCCCTGATGAATCGGGTTGGGTGTCGTATGTCCCATGGTCATGAATCGTGATTATACGCTGATTGCGGCGCAGAACAGACGCTTTCATGGCAAAACGGCCCGGTCACGATCAACTTCCGATGCCGTCGGTGCGTGTCGGGTCCGAGCGTAGTGTATCGATCTCGTAGATCGTCCGCATGACGGTCAGCCGCGCGGTGAAGGTGGTGAGGAGCGCGATGACAATCATCGTTGCAAAGATGCCGGCATAACCGAGCACGCCGACGGAGAAGGTGCCGAAAAGCGCGGTCGCCTGGTCCGTTTCCGGGGTGGCGAGGGTGCGGCTCTGCCAGAAACCGGCGGTGGCGAAGAAGAGAGCGGCAAGCGCGCTGCCGATCGCCGAGCCCTTCAGGCTGATCTTCAGGAAATGCTTCTGGAATTCGGTGGCGACGAAGGAGCTTTCGGCGCCGACGAAATGCAGCACTTCAACGACGTGACGATTGCCCGACAACGCGCCGCGCGTAGCGAAGACGACGGTAAGCACCATCGCCGTGAAAACCAGGAGCAGGATGCCGGTGCCGATCATCACAGTCGTGTGCGCCATGGACACCAGCCGGTCGACCCAGGTGCGGTGATCGTCGAGGCTGGCCTGCGGGATACTGTCCTTGAGCAGCGCTCGCATCGAATCAAAATCCGGCGGATTGCTCTCGTCGATGGTGATGATGACGAGACGGGGAACGGGCAGATCCTTGAGATCGAGACCGGGGCCGAGCCAGGGTTCGAGCAGGCGAGCGGTCGCCGCCTCGTCGACGATCTGGCCGCTCTTGGTGCCGACAAAGGTCAGCGCCAGGTCGCGCGCCTGGGTCAGCGCCTTCTCCATGTCGAGATTGTCGTCCGGCTTGATCTGAATGGTGATCTCGCGGGAGATCTGGCTCTCCCAACTTGCCGCCGTCGAGCGCACCATGCTGACGCCGCCGAGCGTCAGGCAGGCGAGAAAGGCCATGATTGATATCACCACCATCAACGCACTGCCCTGGATGTTGGAAGGCGGCAGGATCGGCGCGGTCGGACGCACGCGCAGTTCCGGCCGCTTCTGCTGGATCTTGGCCGACGCCTTCTCGGGGTTTCTGGACGGGGGCTCAGTCATAGATATCGAGATGCCCCTCTGAGAGGATCATGCGGCGGGCTTCCACCTGTTCCATCAGCGCCAGGTCATGGGTGGCGATCACGACCGCCGTGCCGAGGCGGTTCAGCTCGAGGAAAAGATTGAGCAGGCGCTTGGCCATCGGCGGATCGACATTGCCTGTGGGTTCGTCGGCCAGCAGCACTTCCGGCCGGTCCATCAGCGCCCGGGCGATTGCGGCGCGCTGCTTCTCGCCGCCGGAGAGCACGGGCGGCAACACATTGATGCGTTCGCCAAGGCCGACCCATTTCAACAGTTCCAGGACATCGGTCTTGTAGGAGCTCTCATCCTTGCCACGTACCCGTAAGGGCAAAGCGACATTCTCATAGGTTGTGAGATGGTCGAGGAGGCGGAAATCCTGGAAGACGATGCCGACGCGGCGGCGCAGAAGCGGCAGTTCGGGGCGGGGGATTTCGGAAATATCGCGCCCGAACATGCGGATCAGGCCGCGTGTCGGCTGCAGCGACATGAAAAGCATCCGCAGCAGCGACGTTTTGCCGGCGCCCGATGGGCCGGTCAGGAACTGAAAGGATTTCTTCGGAATGTCGAAGGTCAGGTCCCGGAGGATTTCCGGGCCCATGCCATAACGCAAACCGACATTCTCGAAGTGGATCAACGGGCAGCTCAGTCTGTTGTGGGTTTCACCGCACGACTTGTTAACCAACACCGTTAACAGCCGGTAAATTTTGCTGGAAAGACGCCCGTTTGATGGCGATCTTTGCGAAGCATTAACCATTAAAATTTACGACTGAGCAGGATTCGTTTCAATGCCAGATTTCTCCTAGCAACGAAACCATGTGGACATCTGCGAGGCAGCCACCATGGAAGCATCCTCCTTCAGTCGCCGGACGCCGGGCCAGGCCTATGATTTCCTGCCGCCGGAACCCGCCAACCGCCAGTACCGCTCGGCGCGACCTGCCGATATCTCCGACGCCGAATTCGTTACCCTCGGCAAAGTGCGGCCCAGGGAATTCAATGCAAGGAGTTATAACGACAACCGCAAGCGCATGGCTGCCGCACAGGCCGCACAGCCGGCGCTGATGCCGGCGATGGCTGCTTCCGTTCTGAGGACAGTGGAATCCTGGCTGCAGCGCGCGTCGATGCGGAGCTTCGCAGCGCTGGTGTTGGCGCTCGTCGTGCTCGTCTTCGGGCTTGCAGGTGGTTTTTCCGGCCTTTCCGGCGAGCGAGCCTATTCCGGAGCGCCGCTGCATTTCACCCATGTCACGGTGACGCCGCGTGATGCGAACGGCATGCGCGTTCTCGTCATCAACGGCATCATCGAAAATGAGAGTGGCACGACGCAGACGGTGCATCCGATCCGTGCCGATCTCGTGACCGACGAGCGGCTGACCGCAAGCATCGTCATCAACCCGCCGGCGGATGTGATCTATAGCGGCCAGAGCCGGGGCTTCTCGGCTCGCGTCCAGCATGCCGGCGGAAAAATGCCGGAGGCCCGGCTTTCCTTCCTGCCATAGATGTAACAGGACATGGAATGGCCGACTTTCCCGCCACAGGTCGCGCCAATCGCGTTAATTTCATAGCCGACGAGGCTGTTTCAGGCTCGCATATGTGCTAACGGCTTACCCTTCTTTTTATGGAGCAAGCCCTTATGCCTGTCGTGCGCGGAAAAAACATCGAGCCGCTCTTCACCGCCGAACAGATCGCCGAGCGCAATCATTCGATGGCGCGGGAGATCGCCAATGGCCCGACCAAGGACCTGCTCGTCATCGCCGTGCTGAAGGGCTCCTTCATCTTCGCCGCCGACCTGATCCGCGCCCTGCATGATAGCGGGCTTGCCCCGGAGGTCGAGTTCATCACCCTGTCGAGTTACGGCATCGGCACGGTTTCGCAGGGCGTGCGCATCGTCAAGGATATCGACAGCGACGTCCATGGCCGCGACGTTCTGCTGATCGACGATATCCTCGAATCCGGCCGAACGCTGCTCTTTGCCAAGGAACTGCTCTTCGAGCGTGGCGCGCGCAACGTCACGATCGCCGTGCTGCTCGACAAGCGCGTCAAGCGCAAGGAAAAGCTGGAGGCTGACTATGTCGGCTTCGAATGCCCCGACTATTTTGTCGTGGGCTACGGCATGGATGTCGCCTATGCCTTTCGCGAACTGCCCTTCGTCGGCGTGGTTACCGGGGACGCCTGAACTGTTGCCTTCAAGACGGGTTGTTAACCATCTCGTCCATCGCTTCGTCATCTTTACCGATCGAAAAGGAAAGTCTGGTGATTTCCGTCGCGGGGCTGATACGGAGCGATGCACATATGGCAAGAATTCTGATTACGGAAGACGAGGACTCCCTGCGGTCCTTCGTAGCCCGGGCCCTTAGGCTTGATGGCCACGAGACCGATGAGGCGGCCGATGGGGCCGAGGGCTTGGAGAAGCTCAAAGACGGGGTCTACGATCTACTGCTTTCAGATATCCGCATGCCCGTGATGGACGGCATTGAACTCGCCCATCAGGCAAAAGACGCTTTTCCTGGCTTGAAAATCCTGCTGATGACCGGCTATGCCGAACAGCGCGAACGGGCCGACGATCTTGCCGAAAAGATCATCGACGTCGTCGCCAAGCCATTCGCGCTTCCCGATATCCGCAAGGCAGTCGCCCGAGCGCTTGTCGCTTAGAGCCAGGATGCTGAAAAGCGTGATTTCGGGCGAAATCATGCTCCATTTCTTTGATTGAGATCACGATTCAGATTCTAAAGCGCGTCGCGATCTTTCAGATTCGCGCCTTGCGCTTTAGGTCTTTGTTTTTACGCAAGTCGTTATCGCAAAACCGCTGCACACTTTTGCGCGACATGCTTTAGGCCGGTTCGGCCTGGAATGATCTTGTTCTAACGCGCCTGCTGTCCATCGCGTTGCGGTGCTACTGGATGTCCAGCAGCCGCTCGAGATAGCGCCGTTCCATTTCCTGCGGCGGATTGTTGCCGAGCTTTTCCCGGATCGCGTCAAGGACTTCTCGCGCCCGCTGAACGTCGATTTCGTCGGGCACCTTCACGCTGTTGTCGCCGAAATCCGGCCCTTGGGTCCGGCGCGGCCGCCCGAGTGGGTCGCGGCCGTTCTGGTCGCCCTGGCCCACCTGGCCGTTCGGACCTTGACCCTGTTGGCCCTGCTGCGCCTGCATCATTTGGTTCATCATGTCGCGGGCTCCTTCAGTTTCGAGGTCAGCGGCAGAAAGCCGAGGCCAACAGCGGTCAGCGTGCCGGCAAGAGCGCGGATGA
>NZ_JALBGX010000340.1:0-491 GCF_023006465.1 Rhizobium sp. PRIMUS64
GTCGAGCGCGCGCCAAAGGCCAAGCTGAACCTCATCCACTGCTACCGCTCGATGAACTACATCTGTCGGCACATGGAGGAAAAATACGGCATCCCGTGGATGGAATACAATTTCTTTGGTCCGTCCCAGATCGAAACCTCCCTGCGCGAAATAGCCAAGCACTTCGGTCCGGAAATCGTCGACAAGACCGAGGCTGTCATCACCAAGTACCGGCCCCTGGTCGATGCTGTCGTCGACAAGTACCGGCCGCGCCTCGAAGGCAAGACGGTGATGCTCTATGTCGGCGGCCTGCGTCCTCGCCACGTCATCACGGCCTATGAGGACCTCGGCATGCGGATCGTCGGCACCGGCTACGAGTTCGCCCACAACGACGACTATCAGCGCACCGGCCATTATGTGAACAAGGGTACGCTGATCTATGACGACGTGACCGGTTACGAGCTGGAAAAGTTCATCGAAGGCATCCGCCCCGACCTTGTTGGGTCCGGCAT
>NZ_JALBGX010000341.1:0-487 GCF_023006465.1 Rhizobium sp. PRIMUS64
GCCGAAGGGCTGGAAGACAGTTCCGGCATCAGGTCGCGGACACTCGCCGCCTGGGAACTCGCCTGGGCCAGCGGACGCGAATTGCTCGAACGTGGCAATGTGCTTGTCATCGACGAGGCCGGCATGGTGTCGTCGCAGCAGATGGCCCGCATGCTTGACATCGCCGAGCAAGCCGAGGTGAAGGTCGTGCTGGTTGGTGACGCGATGCAGCTGCAGCCGATCCAGGCGGGCGCGGCGTTCCGGGCGATCACTGAGCGGATCGGTTTTGCCGAACTTGCCGGCGTGCGCCGCCAGCGCCAGCCATGGGCGCGCGAGGCCTCGCGGCTTTTTGCGCGCGGCGAGACCGGGAAAGGTCTCGATGCCTATGCCCAGCAGGGGCATCTGATCGAGGCAGGGACACGGGCGGAAACGATCGATCGGATCGTCGCCGATTGGAGCCAAGCGCGCAAACAGGCAATCCAGAACTCAACCACGGCAGGCAATGACG
>NZ_JALBGX010000342.1:0-465 GCF_023006465.1 Rhizobium sp. PRIMUS64
TCGTCCGCGCCCATGCCACCCAGTTCCGCCGGAATGCCGAACGCTTCGAAAGCCACGAGCAACAGCGCCGCGCCCATATGGCATTGCCGATCCCGGCGCTCTCCGAAAAGGCGATGGCACGTCTTACCGAGATCGAGGCGGTGCGCAGGCAAGGTGGTGACGACGCCTACAAGGCCGCCTTTGCGCTTGCCACCGAAGATCGCTCGATCGTCCAGGAGGTCAAGGCGGTCAGCGAGGCGCTGACCGCTCGCATCGGCTGGAGCGCGTTTACCTCGAAGGCCGATGCGGTTGGCGAACGCAACATGGTCGAGCGTATGCCGGAAGACCTCGCCAGTATCAGAGGCGAGAAGCTGCCCCGGCTGTTCGAGGCCGTGAAGCGCTTTGCCGACGAGCAGCATCTCGCCGAGCGCCGGGATCGTTCGAAGATTGTTGCCGGCGCCAGTGCCGATCAAGGGATGGAGAATG
>NZ_JALBGX010000343.1:0-463 GCF_023006465.1 Rhizobium sp. PRIMUS64
AACTTTTTCCGCCGACTGCGGCATAGTAAGCACCTTTCTTTTCATCGCGCCGCACCGGTGGCGGCAATGGGATGTCATCTGTCACGAGTGCGGATCAAGTCCGATGGGAAGAGCCTGGCCTGCCCCTTCCCAAGACAGGCCAGGCTCTCATTCGGCCGCAACCGCCTCAGCTGGCGCGGCCTCTTTTTTCCAGGGGACGTCGTAGAGATCCCACACCGGATTATTGATGGCCAGATCCATGTCGCGGGCGAATATGGCGAAGCCGTCATAGCCGTGATACGGGCCGGAATAATCCCAGGAGTGCATCTGGCGGAAGGGGATGCCCATCTTCTGCACCGGATACTTCTCTTTAATGCCGGACCCAACAAGGTCGGGGCGGATGCCTTCGATGAACTTTTCCAGCTCGTAACCGGTCACGTCGTCATAGATCAGCGTACCCTTGTTCACATAATGGCCGGTGCGC
>NZ_JALBGX010000344.1:0-462 GCF_023006465.1 Rhizobium sp. PRIMUS64
CAGGCCCTGGACGACGGGACAGGCGGCAAGTGAGGTCAGCCGGCCACTGCGCCACAATGGCCAACCCTATACCGGGATCAATGTCCTGCTCCTCTGGTCCGAAACCATCGCCCGCGGCTTTGCCTCATCACGCTGGATGACGTTTCGCCAGGCAATCGAACTCGGCGGCGCCGTCCGCAAGGGCGAAACCGGCACGACCGTAGTCTTTGCCAGTTCGTTCATCCGCACCGAGACGACCGAGACAGGCACGGAGATCGAACAGGACATTCCATTCCTCAAGACCTACACCGTGTTCAACGCCGATCAGATCGCCGGTCTTCCTTACCGCTTTCATGAGATCGCACCTGTCCAGGATCCGATGAGCCGCATCGGCGATGCCGGCCGCTTCTTTGCCAATACCGGCGCACTCATCCGGCATGGCGGATCGGCTGCCTATTATGCTGCCATTCGTGATTACATCCA
>NZ_JALBGX010000345.1:0-441 GCF_023006465.1 Rhizobium sp. PRIMUS64
GCGCGCCTCCTCGTCGATCGCGGTCCTGAACTCGGTGACGGCGGCAAGCATGGGGACATTCTCCATCCCTTGATCGGCACTGGCGCCGGCAACAATCTTCGAACGATCCCGCCGCTCGGCGAGATGCTGCTCGTCGGCAAAGCGCTTCACGGCCTTGAACAGCCGGGTCAGCTTCTCGCCTCTGATACTGGCGAGGTCTTCCGGCATACGCTCGACCATGTTGCGTTCGCCAACCGCGTCGGCCTTCGAGGTAAACGCGCTCCAGCCGAAGCGGGCGGTCAGCGCCTCGCTGACCGCCTTGACCTCCTGGACGATCGAGCGGTCTTCGGTGGCAAGCGCAAAGGCGGCCTTGTAGGCGTCGTCACCACCTTGCCTGCGCACCGCCTCGATCTCGGTAAGACGTGCCATCACCTTTTCGGAGAGCGCCGGGATCGGCAATGC
>NZ_JALBGX010000346.1:0-438 GCF_023006465.1 Rhizobium sp. PRIMUS64
CGCCCGCCCCAGCAGCACCAGTGACGCCGGCACCCGCTGCGGCGCCATTCTCGATGGTGCAAAGCGCTCTCTCGGCTTTCAAAGGCCCCAATCTGGCCGTGATCGGCGCCATCATCCTCGCCATCGGGGCATGCCTGCTGCTGCTGTTGCCGCAGCGGAAGGAGCGCTGAGCATGCGCACGCCGCGTTCGGACGGCGAGGCGATCTCGGATGCCGCGAGGATCCGCAGGGCAGCGCTGCTTTCCGCGGATATGCTGCCGGCCGCCCGATGGGATGGGACCGCGCCGCTCCTTGCCGATGGGTCTACCCTGTCACCGCGGCTGTATCGGCGGCTTTTCACTGAGATCGCGGAAGCCCATGGCGACCCCGCCACATTTGCCGACGGCGCCCGCCGCCTGATTTCCATGGACGCGGGCGGACGCGCAACGGCCGCGCTCCG
>NZ_JALBGX010000347.1:0-437 GCF_023006465.1 Rhizobium sp. PRIMUS64
CCTGTGGACCACGACCGGCACCAAGCTCGCCACCGCCACCTTCGCCAACACCACAGCGAGCGGCTGGCAGACGGTGAACTTCACAACTCCGGTCACGATTGCCGCCAATACAACCTATGTCGCCTCCTACCACACGACTGGTGCCTACGTCGCGACCGACAATTTCTTTACCGCCACAGTGACCAGCGGCCCGCTGACCGCGTTAGCCAGCGGCAACGGCGTATACACCTATGGCGGCTCCGCTACCGCAGGCATTTTCCCGAATGCCACCTACAACGCCGCCAATTACTATGCCGATGTGGTCTTCCGTCCGGCATCGACAACACCGAACACGACGCCGACGGCGGTTGCCGATGCGGGTGATGCGACGGAGAAGGGCGGGGTCGCCAACGGTTCGGGTGGCGTGGTGGCGAGCGGCAACGTGCTGACCAACGACA
>NZ_JALBGX010000348.1:0-435 GCF_023006465.1 Rhizobium sp. PRIMUS64
CAGATACCCCCCCGCTGCACGGCCTGCGCCAACCGCTCCGCACGCGGCCGCAGCGAGGTGATGGCTTCTCCGGCCCCTTGCCATAGGCCCGGCACTGACTGGGGCGCTGCATGCAGCTCCGTGATCGGCACGCCGGTTGCTTTTTTCTCCGCCGCATGCTTGCCGGGGGCTTCCCCAGCGTCGCGTCATCCGCTGGCGTGTCATCCTCGACCACCTACAATACAAGGCCGAAACAGGCGCGATAGCGATCCAGCGCGCGGTACAGCGTAACGCGCGGCATCCTCCGCGACGGCGCATAGCGCGCCCATGCCTATGGACGCGCGCACCGGCAATCCGCCGCACGCCAGCGCGCCCGATCCGCCGAACAGGGAAACGCCAGTTCGGTCGTCGTTTAGCGTGGAATCCTTCTGCATGTTGTTCATCTCCTTGTACCTG
>NZ_JALBGX010000349.1:0-433 GCF_023006465.1 Rhizobium sp. PRIMUS64
GCCTTCGGCTTGCAATGTCCTGGCTTGAGTTGCTGCCGAGCGCGGACAACCCCCAGACCAGCATCACTATCCATGGTGTGCCCTACACGGCCACTCTGGGGCCATCAGGCATGCAGAACGACATTTACCTTTTCCAGCAATAGGGTCGAGATGGATCGAGCAATAGATGCCAGTCGTTCTTGAAAAAGCACCAAACCGTTGAGGGAGAATCCGTTTTTACGCGGCCACGTGCAGCGCGACAACCAAGATGAGACGATCCCCAGTGCCGGGGGCGACATCGAATGGCGGGCTCCGCATGGCAAGCGGCAAGCTGGCGAGCCTCTGTGCCGGCCTGATGGTCGAGTGCAGACGATTGTCGGCAAGCCGTCGCATATAGCGTTCGGCCATGCCTTGAGGGCATGATTGGATCTGGCTTTAGCATGCTGGGCGGCGG